>JAISMQ010000197.1 GCA_031276685.1 Treponema sp.
AGCGGTTATAATATCGTTCTTTCCCGTGCGGATCTGGAAAGCCCCCTGGGGGTTTATAACGGCATGGTGATGTCCGCCGGGGGGGAGCAGATACCGATTCATAACATGTTTGGGACTGGAGAAAAACTTTTTCTGCGGGTATAGGTATGGCAAAAAACGAAAAGGCGATTTACGCCCCCGGCGAGTTGGGCCAGGTACGGAAAAAACTGGGCGTTAGCGACGATACGGAAGCCAGGCGGATGGCGAAGATCCTGGGCGGCGAGGTGGGGGTGGAGCGCAACCCGGAGGCGGAGTCAAAACCCAAGCCTTCCGGAAAAAACGCATCGAAAAACGGCGGGGACCGCCGCCCGAAGCACCGCGTGGAACTGGCGTTTGACGAGGATGCGGAGGTTGTCAAAGGGGTAAGCGCCCGCCGCCCGGCGGATCCGGCGGACGATCCCCTGATACCCGTCAAGGCTTCTTATTTTGAGCGCGTCAAAATGGACCGCTTCTGCGCCCTGCCCGAGTTTAAAATTAAATCCGCAGCCCAGGCTTTTATGGTCATGCTGTCCTTTTTTGGCGATTCGCCGGATCTGGTAAATCCGTCGTTCATTGGCAAAAAACTCAGCGCCTATTATAAAATTATGGAACAGTTGGTCACTTCCGTCAGGACGCTGTTCCCCCGGAACAACGCGAAGCGGAACGAAAAGCTTAAACGGGCCAGCCCCTTTGCCTACAGCGTTCTTGACGTGCTGCGGTACTGGAACCTTGAAAAGATTGCGTCCGACATGGCTAAAATTCAGGCCCGGCCCCGTGACGTTAGAATTACTGAGCTTTCTGATATTCTGAAAAACATTTACCGGCCCCTTTTTATTCTGGAACGGCTGGAGATCGATGAACACGTAAGGGAATCTTTTAAGATGCTCTACCGGATCCTCTACCTGGAAAACCCCATGGACGCAAAGGAGAAATTCCAGGGCCTTATCCGCGAAGCCCTGACCGCCTTTAACAACGTGCGCCGGGACCTTCACTACTATCTCTACCCCCTGCTGATGAAGCTTCTTTCGGACCGCTACCTGCCCTACGAGGATTTTTTTTCCGCCCGGCGGAACCGCTTTATGGATTTTATCGGCGCGTCGGAATTGGACCAGATAAACCCCGCGAATATGGCCGTGGAGCTGAAGGGCGGCAAGAATCCGGCATCCGGCGATGAGGACAACGGGACGGAGGATCAGGAAGGGCAGGCGGAACAGGACGGGGAGCCGAAAGAAGACAGCCCCGACGATCCGGAGCAGGCCGGGCGCAAGGAAAAGAAAGAGGCCGAAGAAAAGGAACACAAGGCGATGCTCCAGGGTGTCGCTTCGCTGGAGGCCCTGTTCCCCAAGGCGGGCTGGGAGCGGCTTTCCAGCTTTCCCGACATATACCCCTATTTCCGCGATATGTACGACCTAAAACGGGGCTACGAGCTTATCGCCCCGGCTGATCCGATGCTGCAGACCGTAGTGATCATGCGGATTCTGGAAGACCTGCTCCTGGGCCTAAGAGAAGTCCATTTTGGAACCGTGGTAAGCGGCGAGAGCGGGCCGATCCGTGTGGACGAGGCCCTGAACGGCGTTATTGGCGAATGGCAGAGCTATATCGATATAGCCGTTGAAAAAGAATACCTGACCCGGCTTATGGAATACTGCCGCATCGTCGATCAGTCGGAATCCCGTACTTCGGCTTACGCCAAGCGGCTGCTCTGCGAGATCCACTGGGTCAAGCGGCTCTTTTTTCTGCCCTACTACAAATTCGACAGCCCCTTTCCCCCGCCCGTCCACAAAAAGGACATTGCGCAGGTGTACCCCGCCTTCCGCGTACTGCGGCGCAACCTTGCCCTGGTGGCCGCGGGCATAGAACAGGCCAACCGGATCGGCGGGGCGGACAAGATGATCCCCTGCGACGGCATTGACAACCCCTGGGAAGCCTACAATTTCGCAATCCCCAATCCGGTATCGGCCCGGCTGGATGCCCTGCTCCCCGCCAAACGGCGCAACAACGCTACGCTTGTCTTTTTTAGCCTTGCCTTTTCCACGGTTCTGGACCACCTGGTAAACGATGAAAACAGTTGGGCCTACCGCGACCGCCAGGGCACGCTGTTCCGTACCGCGAACGGCCTTCCGCAGTTCGGGGTGGATAAAAAGATCGACGCCGAGGCGATCTTTCGGGAGAGTATTCGCCAGCGCGAAGAAGCCGGGGAATAGGATCCGCGAAGGAGCGCCCCCATGCAGAGTTATTTTTTTGGCGTTCCCGTGATCCTGCTGCTTGTCCTGGGGCTTGTCTTCTGTCTGGTTTTTTTTATCCTGGGGATACGGATCGGGATTAGACAGGGGCGCGGCCTGGAGGCGGCGGAATGGACGGGGGGCAGGCTCGAAAAAACCGTCAAGGCCCGGCTCAAACAGTCCCGCGCCGTCCTGGGCGGCCTGGTGTCCGAACAGCTTGCCCCCCTGCTTCCCGGTTTTCCCTACGACCCCGGCGACTGCCGTTTTGTCGGCAAGCCCGTGGACTTTGTCGTTTTTAAGGGCATGAACCAAAAAAACATCAGCGAGGTTATCTTTCTTGAGGTAAAAAGCGGGGCCGCGAAGAATCTGAACGACCAGGAAAAGCGGCTTAGGGAAGCAGTTCTGGCCGGGCGGGTCCGCTGGGCGGAATTTGATCTGTAGCGACAGCGTGTTCGTCGCAGGCCGTTACGACCCCGCCAGTTCGGACAGGGAGATGGGCCGGGGGCTGTCGTTTTCCCCTTCCACCCTGGAGAGTTCCTCCATAAGTTCCCGGCCCCGCTTGGTCAGCTTGTCGGGCACCTGGACTACAATTTTGATGTAGAGATCGCCCCGGCGGCTGGCGGCCGGGACCCCTTCGCTCCGGACGCGGAGCAATTTGCCGCTTTGGATTCCCGGCGGTACTTTTACTTTTATTTTTTTGGAGTCCAGGGTGCTTACGTGGATATCCGCCCCCAGGCTTGCCTGGGTAACGGAGATGGGGACCGCGCAGTACAGGTCCAGCCCCTGGCGCTCGAAGTACTCGTGGGGTTTGACGCGGATAAACACGTAAAGATCCCCCGCCGGCCCGCCGTTGACGCCCGCGTCGCCCTGCCGGGAAATAACAACCCGGCGGCCGTTTTCAACCCCCGCCGGAATGGTAACCATGATCCTCTGCTTCTTCCGCTGGGCGCCGGACCCGCCACATTCCTTGCAGGGATGCTCGATGATATAGCCCTCCCCGTGGCAGGTTGGGCAGGTCGAGGCGACGGAGAAAAAGCCCTGGCTGCGGCGTATCTGGCCGGAACCCTGGCAACTGGGGCAGACCTTTTTCCCCGAACCTTCCGCCGCCCCGGTGCCGTGGCAGGCCGGGCAGCTTTCGTTGCGGGAATACTGAATTTCAACTTTGGTGCCAAAGACCGCGTCCTTAAACGAAATTTCAATGTCGTAACGGAGGTTATCCCCCTGGCGGGCGCCCCCGGCGCTCCGTGACGGACGGCCGCCCCCGAAACCCCCGCCGAAGATCGTTTCAAAGATGCTGCCAAAGTCGCCGCCGCCAAAAATATCCTCGAAACCCCGGAAGCTGCTCCAGTCGTGTTCACCGCCGCCCATGCCCTGCACCCCGGCAAAGCCGAACTGATCGTAGGCGGACTTTTTCTGATCGTCCGACAGTACCTCGTAGGCTTCGGTGGCTTCCTTGAATTTTTCTTCAGCGTCTTTGTTGCCGGGATTTTTATCGGGATGATACTGGATAGCCAGTTTGCGGTACGCCTTTTTTATATCATCCTTGGATGCGTTCTTCTGTATGCCGAGGACTTCGTAATAATCGCGCTTGGACACGTCAACATCCTTTTACAGCAAGGGCCGGGGACGGGAAGAACGGCGCAGTTTTTCTGTTCCGCGCATCCCGCCCCCGGATCTCCCCCGCTATTTGTCGTCCACTACTTCGTAATCGGCGTCTTCGGCGCCTTTAGTATTG
>JAISMQ010000187.1 GCA_031276685.1 Treponema sp.
TCGGCGATGTCGCGGAGGGCGTGGATGGACCTGTTGGTCCGCTCGTAGTTCGCCCGTTCCGACGGGGCCAGCCGCTTTACCCCGTCCCCCAGGACCGCCTCCACCAGGGCCTCCCCCCGTTCCCGCTTGTAGGCCGCGACCGTCTCGTCCCTGCCCGCCCGCGCCGCGCCGCGTACCGCGCGGGCCATCCGGGCGAAGTCCGCGGGGGGCAGGGCGATAGGGTCGTCCAGGCCGGGGTCCTCCCGGCGCAGGCAGAAGTGCTTTTCGATGCAGGCCGCCCCCAGGGCGGCGGCCAGGGCCGGGACAAGTTCGGGGTCCCGGCTGTGGTCGCTGAGCCCTGCCGGGACGCCGAAGACCCCCGCCAGGCTGTCCAGGACCCGCAGGTTGTAATCGGCTTCCGGCGCGGGGTAGGCGGTAACGCAGTGGAGCAGGCAGACCGGGACGCCGGCCAGAAGCCCCAGCGCTTCCTCGATGTCGGCCAGCCTGGAAACCCCGCTGGAAAGGAGAACCGGCAGCCCCCAGCCGGACAGTTCCCGCAGCAGGGCCGTGTAGTTCAGCTCCGGGGAGGCGATCTTCACCAGTTTGGGCCCCAGGGCCTTTAGCTCCGCCGCGCTCCTCATGCCGAAGGGGGTGCAGAGGAACAGAAGCCCCCGGCGTTCCGCGTATTCCTTCATGTCCCGGAAGAAATCCGCCGGCATTTCCAGTTGTTTGAAGCGGTCGTAAAGCCGGATCGCGCCCCCCGGCAGCGTAACTTCCCCCGTGTTGGGGTGGAGGATCTCGTCGGCGTAGACAATCTGGAATTTTACGCAGTCCGCCCCGGCCTCCGCCGCCGCGTCGCACAGTTCGCGGGCCTTGGCCGGGTCCCCGCCGTGCCCGGTTCCCAGTTCGGCGATTAGCAGGGGCCTTCCGGGGCCGAATTCCCCGGCCCCCGCCCCGAACGTTTTCCTGTTCACCGCAATATTCCCATGTATATGCGCCGGCCCTGCGCCCGCCCCTCGACATACCGCTAAATTAGGCTTAAACTGTAAACGATGGCTGGTTTGCCCCGCAGGGGGAACCGTCATACATTACGATAAAATATCGGAAAGGAGCGCCATTATGAAGACCCTTACCTGCGATGTGTGTGGCAAGGTCATCGAACAGCCTGTTCCCAGCCGGAACTATTTTCACCTGGCCCACCGGGACCTTTGCGAGGCTTGCCATGACGAGCTTGAATTCTTTATTAAGCCCACCATCAGGACCAAGCAGCCCTTCAATTACGAATGGTTCAACCACCTGGTTCAGGATTCCATTGAAACGGCCATCCAGAAGGGGAAATTTTAAAGCCCCGGGCCGGAACCCCGCCCGCCCGCCGGAGCCTTTCCGCGCCGGCGGCTGGCGCGGCTACTTCCCAAATTCGTTATATTCATGTTAATTTTAAGAACACGCGGTGAGGCCGTTTCAAAATTGGAGTTTTGAAACAAACGCCCTGGAAGTAAGTATAGACGGCTTTTGGGCTGTTTCCAAGGCGCCGGAACCGGCCCAGAACCCGCCTGGTTTTGGGAAGTCTCGTTATCCACAAGGAGTCACTATGTCGGGCCACAGTAAATGGGCGACTATCAAACATGCGAAGGGCGCCGCGGACGCGAAACGCGGCCAGATGTTTACCAAGCTGATCAAGGAAATTTCCATCGCCGCCAGGATGGGCGGCGGCAGCCTGGATGGGAATCCGCGGCTGCGGACCGCCATTCTCAAGGCCAGGGGCGCCAACATGCCCAAGGACAACATCGACCGGGCCATCAAGAAGGGGACCGGCGAACTGGAAGGCGTGAGCTACGAGGAGCTTACCTACGAGGCCTATGCCCCCGGCGGGGTGGCCGTGCTGATCGAGGTCCTTACCGATAACAAAAACCGCGCCGCCGCGGACGTGCGGAACATCCTTACCCGCGCCGGCGGCCAGCTCGCCACCGCCGGTTCCGTATCCCGGCTCTTCAGGCGCCAGGGGATCATCACGCTGGACGGGGACAAGTACACCGAAGACCAGGTAATGGAGGCCGCCATTGACGGCGGCGCCGAGGACGTGTCCCTTTCCGACGGGATCATCGAGGTAACCACCGCCCCCGAGGATTTTGAGGCGGTCCTTAACGTCTTAAACGACAAAAATTTTGAAACGCTGAGCGCCGAGGTAAGCATGGTGGCGGAAACGGAGATGGCTCTGGACAACGACGCTACCGCCAAGGCGATGAAGCTTGTCGAGCGGCTGGAAGAAAACGACGACGTTCAGAACGTCTATTCCAATATCGAGATCCCCGAAGGCTTTGAGGCAGAGTAGCCCCCCCCGGCGCATTATCGGGGTGGACCCCGGCCTTGCCTCCACGGGATGGGGGATCGTGGAGCAGGCCGGAAACGCGGTCCGCTATCTGTCCCACGGCTGCATCAGCACCGAATCGTCCAGCCCCCAGGGCGAACGCCTTTTTTTTATCCACCGCGAATTCGGCAGGATCCTGGAAGAATGGAAGCCCCAGCAGTCCGCCACCGAAACGCTTTACTTTGGCCGCAATGTGAGCAGCGCCATCCCCGTGGCGGAGGCCAGGGGCATCGTCCTGCTGGCCCTTACCCAGTTCGGCATCCCCCTTCTGGAATTCCGGCCCATCGCCGTTAAGCAGGGGGTGGTGGGCCAGACCGTCGCGGACAAAAAGCAGGTACAACTGATGGTCAAGGTTATCCTGGGGCTCAAGCAGATCCCCAGGCCCCAGCACGCCGCCGACGCCCTGGCCCTGGCCATCTGCGCGGCCCGCTGCCCCGCCGGGGCGGATGCCCCCGCCTGACCCCCCGGCCCGGGATCTGCCAAGTTCCGCCGTAATTTTTCAGAGGGGCGAATTGGGTATTTTTAACTCCGCGAACAAATCATGCTTGCCGCGCTTTTTGCAAACGGCTGAGATGTTTTAACTCAAACGCCATTAGGCAAGCCGACAGGAGTACCGACAGTATATCGGCGGCGGGCATGGCGAAAAACGCGCCGTTCAACGCGAAGAATTGAGGCAGAATCAAAAGCAGGGGCAGATAAAACAGTAGCTGCCGCGACAGGCTCAAGATCGTGCTTTGTACCGGTTTCCCCACCGCCTGAAAGTATTGCGAGGTTAATACCTGAAAGGCGACCAGCGGGAAAAGCATGGTACTGACGCGCAGACAAAAAACCGCCGTGTCCCTCAGTTCTCCGGCTTCTTTGCTGAACAGCAATATAAAAAGCCGGGGGAAAACCTGCATCAGAGCAAAACCCGCCACAATGAAGATCGTCCCCGCAAAAACAGCCCATTTGTAGGTCTTTTTCACGCGGTCATATTTTTTCGCGCCGTAATTGTATCCTATAATCGGCTGGGCGCCCTGGCATATACCCTGAAGCGGCATAAAAAAAACGATCATGATGCTGTAGACTATGCCCATTGCCGAAACCGCGATGTCGCCGCCATAGGCGGAAAGCGTATGATTTTGCATTACCGTCACAAAACTCATGGCCAACTGCATCATACAGGGCGC
>JAISMQ010000188.1 GCA_031276685.1 Treponema sp.
CCGGGGCCGCAGCGCCAGCGCGGCGGAACGTTTCCGGGAGGCCGCGCGCCGCTACCCCGACGACCGGCGGCTCCTCGTGTCGCTGGCCCTGGTCCTGGGCTCCCTGGGGGAGGACGAGACCGCCCGCTCCTACATTGCCCAGGCCCTGTCCCGCTACCCGGACGATTACCGGGTGCATTACTACGCCGCCTATCTGGACGCCCAGGGGGGGCGGCTTGCCCAGGCTATCCGTTCCGCCGAACAGGCCCTGTATTTCAAACCCGGCTACGCGCCGGCCCTGTCCCTGCTGGGCAGCCTCCGCTACCGTTCGGGCAGCTACGAGGAGGCTCTGCGCCTGGCGGACACCCTTATCGCCCGCGACCGGGAGGACGGCGCCGCATGGTACCTCAAGGCCCTGTCCCTCAGGCGCCTGGGCCGGGCGGCGGACGCCATCCGGGTGCTTACGGAGGCCTACAGCGCCGATCCCAAAGACGAATTTGTCCTCTTCGCGCTGGAGGACCTGCTGGTATCCTCGACCTCCCTGGAGGATCCCCGGCGGGCCAGTTGGGCCTCGCTGCACTTCGAGCGGGGCCGCGATTACCGGGGCCGGAACCTGGTGGACGAGGCGGTTTACGAGTACCGCCGGGGCCTGCGCCTTAACCCCTACGCCGCCGAGCGGCGGGACTACGCGGAGCTGCTGCGGCTCCAGGGCTACCCGGCCCGCTACCTCGAAGAGTTGCGGGTTATCCAGGACCAGGGCCAGGCCGACCGGAGCCTGAACGACGCGGTGGAAACCTACAGCTCCCTGCTTTCGGACGCCCTGTTCCGCCGCTGGCAGGTGGACCCCGTGGAGATCAGCAAGGCCCACTGGAACGTGGCCGTGTTTTCCGTCGCCGCCCAGTCGAGTTATTCCCATGCCGACGCGGCCCTGGCCCTTTCGTCCCTGGTGCGGGAGATCCTGATCCACGACCGGAACATCGCCCCGGCGGATCTGGAGATTGCCCAGCCTTCGTTTTCCCAGGCATTCAGAACGGCGCGGGAGGCGGGGGCGGATTATTTCCTCCTCGTGTCGGTCGCCGAAGGGGAGCGGGATCTGTCGCTGCGCGGGGAACTCTTCGTCGCCCGCACCGGGGCGCCTGCCGGCGATTTTTCCGTGTTCCGCACCGGGGAAGACCGGGTACGGAACGCCGCCCGCAGCCTGGCGGAACGCCTTGGCGCGTCCCTGCCCCTGCGGGGGGAACTGGCGGGACGCCGCCAGGCGCAGGGGCTGATTGACAAGGGCCGTTCGGACGGCATAACATCGGGAATGACGTTTGACGTGGTGCCCAAAGACCGCGTTGAAATTCTAAACGAAGGCATCGGCCTAAGCTACCTTGCCGGCGATGTCGTCGGAAGCTTTACCGTGGATACGGTTGACGAGGAAGTAGCCGCCGGCACCTTAAGCCGCGCCGGGTTTTTTGACCGTATCTCGGTGGGGGACTGGCTTATCCTCCGGAACGAAGAACAAAAAGACGAACCGGCGGAACCTGCCGGAGCCAACCCGGAATTGCGAAGATTATTACGAAGCCTGCGCTAGGGGGAAAGGCCGATGCTGTTTTTCAAGGCTAAAAAAAAGGAGGCGGGCAGGGCCGAAGAGCCCGCCTCGGTTGCCAGGGCGCCCCGTTACGGCAGCCTCGCGCTGGTGGGCATCAACGGGTACGAGGGCATGGCGGTCTTGCGGAACGTCAGCGAGTCGGGGTTCCGCATGGAAAGCAAGACCTTTGTGGAAATGGATTTGGGCGGCGTCTACACCATCCGGATAAGCCCCGAAATTTCATCGGGGGTCAAGCAATTCGAGCTTAAGGTTGAAACGCGCTGGATTCAAAGCTCCCAGGACAAATTTACCGCGGGCTTTATGGTTGTCGACGGCGGGAACCATTCGTTTCAGCGGTACGTGGATTTTCTCAGGGATTCCTCCCGTGTCGTTTAATACCTTGTAAAACTAAGGCTTTCCCAAAACTAACCGGGTTTTGTGAAAAGCCCAACCAGCAGCCGGAATCGAAGGGGGACGTATGAAGCTGTCGATAAAAGTTTCCGTATGGATAGGGCTCCTCGTGTTTTTCATTATCGGCTGCGTCGGCCTGGCCTCGGTGCTGGTAGCGACCCGCATCGTGGAACAGATGGCGGAGCATTCCCTTTCAAACCAGGCGAAGTCGGTAAGCCGGCTTGTCACGGAGATGGTGCGTTCGGAACTGCGGGTTTTCTACGAGCTTGCCAACAGGGCCCGGACCCAGACCATGGACTTTGAAATACAGAAGGGCAGCCTTCTGGCGGACATAGACCGCCTGGACTACCTGGATTTCGGCATTGTGGACCGTTCCGGGACCGCCCGTTACCTGAAAGACGAAGCCACGTCGAACCTGGCGGACCGGGACTACGTTATCAAGGCCCTGGGGGGGCACAACGCGGTTTCCGATGTCCTTATAAGCCGGGTGACCGGGGAACCGGTACTCATGTTCGCCTCCCCCATCATGGGCGGCGTGACGGCGGCCGGCGCGCTGATAGGCCGGCGCGACGGCGCGGTTCTGGGGAAGCTTACCTCGGAGCTGCACTTCGGCGAAACCGGGTTCATCTACATGGTGAACACCGCGGGCGTCTACGTCTGCCACCCGGACTCCGATCTGGTCTACAGCCAGTTTAACCCCCTCTCCGCCTCCCGGGACGACGCCTCCCTTGCGTCCCTGGCGGATTTTATCGGGCAGGTTGTCACCAGGGACGACAGCTTCGCCGCCTACACCTACAATTCGGTCCCCTATATAGGCGCTTCCGCCGCCGTGGAGGATTCCGAATGGATCCTCGTCGCGGCCATGGAGCGGGAAGAGTTTTTCGGGGAAATAAACCGGATCATACTCAGCACGGCGATCATCGGCGCGGCGGCGATAATCCTGGTGGTGATCCTCGTAATGCTCCTCGTCAGAAAGCTGGTTATCCGCCCCATCAAGCTTATCCTGAGCGAGGTGGACGCCCTGGCGAACCTGAAATTCGACATCAGGATCCCCACGGGTTCCCGGGACGAAATCGGGGATGTCCAGCGGGCCCTCGCCGTTATCCGGGAAAGCCTGAGAAAAACAATGGCCGACATTAACAACCGGCATTTGGGGCAGGTCAACATCAGCAAGAATCTCCACGAATCCATCCGGGTTTCCTCCGACGGCCTGGGGGTTATCAACTCCAACATCGATTCCGTCCAGGAACGGACCGGCTCCCAAATGTCGTCGGTAGGCCGGACCGCCGAATCGGTGGAGGGGATTATCCGCCACATCAAATTCCTGGAAGACGCGGTAAAGATACAGGGCGATAACATCGCCCGGTCTTCGGTTTCCATAGAGCGGATGGTACAGGACATCGACTCGGTGCGCGAAGTGGTGGAAAAGGCCAGCGGCATTACCGAGGAACTCTCCCGGAGTTCGGACGCGGGGCGGAGGACCCTGAACAGCCTTACCGAAGAACTGGTCCATATTGCCGAACAGTCCGCCTTCCTCGAAGAGGCCAACGCCGCGCTGGTCAACATCGCCGCCCAGACCAACATCCTGGCCATGAACGCCGCCATAGAGGCCGCCCACGCGGGGGAGGCGGGGAAGGGCTTCGCGGTGGTCTCCGGGGAGGTGCGGAAGCTTGCCGAGGAGTCCAACCGGGAATCCAACTCCATTTCCCAGGAAATAAAAAACATGCGGGACGGCATCGACCGGATACGGCAGGTTTCCGCGGAAACGGTGGAAACGATGGGCAGCATGTTTACCGACGTAAAGGATATGCAGTCCTCGTTTAACACGGTCAACGTGGCGGTGGAGGCCCAGGCGTCAAACAGCAGGCAGGTGCTGGAGGCGCTGCGGTCCCTGCGGACCACGACGGATCAGGTGCGCAGCGGGTCGGAAAAAATACAGCATGAATCGGGGGTCATTTACAACACCGTGGAACAGCTCAAGGGCATCTCGCAAAGCGTCAACGAAAGCGTCCTCGGCGTCCAGGAGGCCAGCAAGGAAATTACCCAGTCCCTGGCCGTCGCCCGGAAAATCGCCGAGGCCCATTACCTGGTGCCGCCCGACGATGTCGCCGCAAGCGGGTTCCAGAACAGGGGCGCGAATTCCTAGCCTTGCCCGGGCGGCTGTTTTTACCACTCGCGGGCTTTGAACCATTCGGGGCGGTCGGCAAGCCGTACCGCGTCGCCGGATTGTTCGATGACGTAAATACCCAGTTCGTCCGCAAGGTCTTTCGCGTCGCGGTCTATCATAAGGGCGGCCATGCCCCCCAGTAATTTCTTCCCCTTGTACTGGTCGGGCGGGTATTGTTTTATCTGTTCCAGCCGTTTGGCATG
>JAISMQ010000199.1 GCA_031276685.1 Treponema sp.
GAAGAAAAAGTCCTGCGGACTTTTCTCATTTTGCACGGGGGAGGTCTCTACCCCGCCATCCTTGGCGTAGGAATTCAACCGCCCCAAGGGGCGGGGTATTCGACCCCCCTTCGAATAAACGCGCTGTCCGGCTGGGTATAAGGATTCTTCATGGCGGGGACAAGGACGGATTTTAGATCCATTTTGAGTCTTGATTCGGAGCTGAATCAAATTCAAGACGTGGACCTGCTGCTGGAACGGATTCTGCTGGAGGCCCGGAAGGTGGTCCGCGCCGACGCGGGCTCTATCTACGTCATAGACCGGGGCCGGGACTCGCCGGGGGGCGAAAAAAAGCTGGTCATCAAGTACGCCCAGAACGACACTTCCCAGAAGAGCCTTCCCGCGGGCCGGAAGATGATCTACTCGGTATTTTCGGTGCCCGTCAACGAAAAATCCATATCGGGCTACTGCGCCCTGACCCGGAAGATCATCAACGTGCCCGATATGTACGAGATTCCGCAGACCGCGCCCTATTCTTTTAACTCTAGCTACGACCAAATTTCCGGCTACAAAACCATCTCCACGCTGACGACCCCGCTGGTCACCGCGGATTCACGGCTGCTGGGGGTTATCCAGGTTATCAATTCCAAAGATGACAACGGGGACGTGATTCCGTTTTCCCAGGAAGACGAGTTTCTGATCACCCATTTCGCCTCCAACGCCACCACCGTTTTGCAGCGGGCCTACGCCACGCGGGCCATGATCCTGCGGATGATCAAAATGTCCGAACTCAGGGACCCCAAGGAAACCGGAACCCACGTAAACCGGGTGGCGGGGTACGCGGTGGAAATTTACGAGCGCTGGGCCTACCACCACGGCGTAAGCGACGTGGAGCGGGAGAAATTCCGGGACACCCTGAGGGTGGCCGCCATGCTCCACGACGTGGGGAAGGTGGCGATTTCCGACCTTATCCGGAAAAAACCGGGCCGTTTTACGCCGGAAGAATACCTGATCATGCAGCACCACACCCTCTCCGGGGCGGGGCTGTTTGACGATCCGCAGTCGGAGATGGACACGATCTGCCGGGAAATAGCCCTGACCCACCACGAAAACTGGGACGGCTCCGGCTACCCCGGCTGGGTTGATTCGCAGACCGAAAAGCCGCTAAAAACCGACGCCCAGGGCAGGACCCTGGGCAGGGTGGGGGAGGAGATCCCCCTTACGGGCCGGATCGTGGCCCTGGCGGACGTGTACGACGCCCTCTGCTCCAAGCGGGTGTACAAGGACCCCTGGCCCGAGGACAGCGTGCTTAAGGAGATCCGCGCCCTCTCGGGCGCCAAGTTCGATCCCGAGCTGGTGGATATCTTTTTCGAGATCCTCCCGAACATCAAGCAGATCCAGGCCATGTACCCCGAGGCGGAGGCGGACTAAGCTTGGTCAGAAGCCGGTCCAGGCTGTTTGCCATGGCCCTGGCCTCCTGCTTGCCGTAGGACGGGTTCCGCTCCGTGTCCAGGCCGTTACGCGCCAGGCCCACGATAAAATTCCGCAGCGAAAGCCGCTCCCTGATATTTTCCGGGGTGTAGACCCCGCCCCGGTCATCCATGACGGCGACGCCCCGCTCCACGAGCCGCGCCGCCAGGGGTATGTCCCTGGTGACGGCCAGATCCCCCTGCCGGGCCAGTTCCACGATGCGGTCGTCGGCGGCCCCGTCCTCCGGCGGGCAAAGCTCCATAAGCCCCTCCAGCCCCGGTATGGGGCGGTTGGCTACGAAAACGGCGCCGAAACCCCGGCGCTTTGCCGCCCGCAGTACCAGTTCCCGGGCCGGGCGGGGGCAGGAATCCGCGTCTACGAAAACCCTCACGGCAGCCTGAGCCTGTTTCGCGTCTCAGCGGCCCGCCGGGGCGGGGGGGAGGGACGCGGCGTAGAGGGTGTAGGTTCCCGAAAAGGCCGGGGGATCCGGCAGCGGGGGGATACAGGCCGATTCGCCGGGCCCCAGTTCCCAGGGGCCCCCGGCGTCCGAGGCGGCGCGGAGGCTGCCCGAGGTAACGATGACGATTGCCGGGCCCGGGACGGGGCAGGGGCCCTGGAAATCCCGGACAACCGAAAGGGAAAATTCCTTGCAGGGGCTTGGGTAGGTAAAAACCGCCGGGCCCGCCGGGCCTGTCCCGGAGGGCTCCCCCAGCAGATCCGGCATGAAGGGGTGGAAGTACAGGACCTTCATAAGCTCGTCCAGGTCCACGTGTTTGGAACTGAGGCCGCAGCGGAGCACGTTGTCCGAGTTGGCCATCAGTTCCACGCCGAACCCGTCCACATAGGCGTGGAGGATCCCTTCGGGAAGGTAGACGGCCTGGCCGCTTTCCAGGCGGATCAGGTTGAGGTAGAGGGGGGCCAGGACCCCCGGATCCCCGGGGAAGAGTTCCGCGAGGCGCCGGACCAGGGGCCAGATGTTTTCGTCAATCCCCGCGGGGCCCCGTGCCTGCGTAGAAGCGTAGGCGGTCAGCCCCCGCCGGAGTTCGCCGGGCAGCCCGAACAGGGCCGCGAGGAAGTCCCGCAGGGGCAGCCGCGACTGCCCGCCGGTATTCTCAAGGGAATTCCGCAGGGGCGCCAGGGCGTTTTGCAGGAAAGGCGGGGCCCCGGCAAAATACGCGCCGAGGAGCGTGACGATGTCGTTCGGGGGCCGGAAGCCGCAGAGGGCGGTAAAGGGGCTTAGGGCGCAGAGGATCTCCGGCTTGTGGTTGTCGTCCTTGTAGTTCCGCTCCGGGGCGTCCAGGGCTATGCCCCGCTCGTTTTCCCGCTGCCAGCCCTGCCGCGCCTGCTCCCTGCCGGGGTGGGCCTGGATGGAAAGGGGCCGGTCCGCGGCGAGAAGCTTGAACAGGAAGGGGAGGCCCCCGAAATTCGCCGCCCCCTCCTTTCCCACGTAGCGGGGGGGATCCACGGCGATAAGCTGCGCCAGGCTCCGCTTCCCGTCCCCGTCCTTCAGCATCGAAGGGGCCGCGGGGTGTACGCCCATCCAGAGTTCCGCCCAGGGTTCCCCGCCGGGGTTCTCGCGGCGCATCAGCCGGGGTATCCAGCGGGGGGAACCCCAGTCGTAGTGTTTTACCGTGTTTTCAAGCGGGTACAGGGCCCGGGCTGCGCCCTTTTCAAGGGTCTCGTCCAGCCGGGCCATAAGGCCCAGGGTGCGCCGCAGGGTCTCCTCTTTTTCCGGGGCCTCGGATTCCCTGAGCTTGCGGAGATCGTCGCAGAGCAGGTAGCCCGTCAGGATGGCGATTTTTAGGGGGTCTTTAAGGCCGGTCGATTCCTGGGTGTCCTGCAGCCTGCGGTAGTATTCGCCCAGAAGCTGCTCCAGGTAGGGCCCGTCCTCGTCCGCGCTTATGCTAAAGGAAGTGCCGAGGACATCGAAACGCAGGGTGCTTCCGGGCATGGCGGGTTAAAAAATATCCAGCTCGCCTGAGGCCGGGGCGTCCGGGGCCGCGTCGAAGTCCTCCGGATCGTCGTCCCCTTCCGGCTCCAGTTTTTCTATCCCGCCGGCGTCCGCGCCGGGCTCCCGGATGGCGGGCGGCGCGCCGGGCTCCCGGGCTGCTCCGGGAAGCGGCGACGGGCTTTCCTTTTTCGGCTCCGGTTTGGCCTCCCCGCCTTCCCGGCGGGGCGGAATCCTGGCTTCGGGCGGGGCGATGCTCTGTTCGACAGCGTCCTCGAATTTGTTCAGGCGGTCCAGGGCGGAGAGGATCCCCTCTTCGATACGCCCCTGGTCTTCCCTGAACTTCCGGATCAGGACTTCCAGCTCGTCAATCCGCGTTTGATACGAATCAAGCTTCCCCTGCAACTGGGAATTTTCACGGGAGATCCGTTCCACGTAGTCGATGGCGCGGGCCACCTTTGTTTCCAGCAGCTTAACCTGTTCAAGGGTTATCATGGTACGCCCCCATAGTCCTCAGGCCGCCTAGCCGGAAACGGCCGTTTTCGCCTTTCCGACGATTGCCTTAAACGCCGCCTCGTCCTGTATGGCCAGAAAGGCCAGGGCCTTCCGGTCAATCCTGATCCCCGCCTTCGCAAGGCCGTCCACCAGCCGCGAATAGGAAATTCCCTCCGCCCGGCAGGCGGCGTTGATCCGGATAATCCACAGGCGCCGGAAATCGCCCTTCCGGTCCCGCCGGTCCCGGTAGGCGTAGGAAAGGCCCTTGGTAACGGCGTCTTTCGCCGTCTTGTAGTTGGAATGTCTGCGCCCCCAGTAACCTTTGGCCTGTTTTAAGATCTTTTTACGGTGGTTTTTCCGTTTGGCGCCATCTACCGCTCTTGGCATGTTCTTCTCCTTATGCTGGCCCGGACCGCCGGCCTCGCCGCATGGTGTTACGCCCCCGGCGTCCCAAGGATCGCCCGGCGTCCCAGGGACGCCCGGCATCCGCGGGTTTTACGGCCTTTTCAACGAAAGGGCCGTAAAAATCCACACGTGCAACAGGCTCCTAGCCGTAGGGCAGGAGCCGTTTTTTTATAACGGCCACGTTATCGCTCGATAAAATACCGCCCCGGCGGAGGTTCCGCTTCCGCTTGGCGGACTTCTTGGTAAGGATATGCCTAAGGTTCTGTTTTTTGTACTTAACCTTACCGCTTCCCGTAAAAGAGTAACGCTTGGCCGCGCTTTTCTTCGTCTTCATCTTGGGCATATACCGCTCCGTGTCTTATTTTTTGGCCTTGGGGCTTAGCACCATGGACATGAACCGCCCTTCCATGGCCGGAGCTTTGTCCATTACGTAGTCCCCTTCCAGCCGGGCCTGGACATCCTTAAGGACCTCCAGCCCCAGTTCCGTATGGGCAAGTTCCCGGCCCCTGAAACGGACCGTTACCTTGACCTTATTGCCTTCGCCAAGAAATTCCCGCACGTGTTTGGATTTGAAATCCAAATCGTGTTCGTCAATCTTCGGCTGCATCCGGATTTCTTTAAGCTTGAGCAGTTTCTGCTTTTTCTTTGAATCCCGGACCTTTTTTTCGTTTTCGAATTTGAATTTGCCGTAATCCATGATCTTGACTACCGGCGGATTGGCCTGCGGGGCCACTTCCACCAGATCAAGACTCAGACCCTTGGCGATTTCAAGGGCCTCCAGAGTACTCATGATCCCCTGCTGCTCGCCTTCGTCCCGGATGAGACGTACTTCCCGCACCCGGATCTGTTCGTTTATCCGTAAATCCTTGTCCGACAACTGACCTCCTCCGCCCCCACGGGGCAGGGGACAGTAGCGATAACTATACCGGAACTATTAAAAGTTTGTCTACTGGATTGGGCAGGCCCCGGTGGCAGTATGCGCTGGTCCCGCGGAATCTTGACCCTTGGCTTGAGAAACGGGGCGGGCCGTGGTATTTTTGCGGCATGTCTCTTTTTTGCCTTCTCTGGCCGCCCCTGTTTTACCTGTTTTGGCGCTCCGTTTCTCCGGCGGGGGAGTCCGGGTACGGGGGGGTCTGGGCGCTGCTTTTGGGCAGCGTCGCCGCCAATTTT
The DNA here is from genome assembly GCA_031276685.1 of Treponema sp. Classification (GTDB taxonomy): domain Bacteria; phylum Spirochaetota; class Spirochaetia; order Treponematales; family Breznakiellaceae; genus JAISFT01. Next base: position 5,468 of record JAISMQ010000199.1, read on the forward strand.
CAGTTTTTTTACGGCGCGTTTGTACGGCCCGGCGGCTTCGGGTTTTCCCGGTGGCTTTCCGGCTGCGTCGACCTGGTCGCCGTGCCGGTTCTGCTGCCCCTGCTGGTATGCCTGGCGATGACCGTTTTTAGGATGATCGCCGGAACCGTGGATTTTACCGGCTTCGCCTTGCTCTGGATCATCCCGATGGGGGCGCTCCGGGCGGTCAACTGGGGCGCGCGGGGGGACCCCGTCCTGCTGGTGCTGGTACCCCTGCTGTGGACCGCCATTGCGGCGGGGCTCCCGTTTTTGGGGGGCGTCGTCCTGCGGGGCCCCTGGCCCGCCCGGATCCTCGCCGGCCTGGCCGCCCTGGCGCTGCCCCCCCTGGCCGCCACGGTCTACTGGGCCTTTTTCCGCCAGGAACACAGCCTGGGCTTCCCCCTGCTGGCCCTTAGCGTGGCCCCCCTGGCGGCCTCCTGCGTCTGCGGGGCCTGGGCCAGGCGCTAAGGGGCCGTTGCATGGCGGGCCGCCTCGCTTCGGGCAAGGTGCCTGCGGAGGGTTTCCCGCACCGCCCCCGGCCCCGCCAGGAGTTCCGCGAAACAGGCTTCGATCCGCCCGCCCAGGCCCGCCTCGTAGAGGTCAAGGGCGAAAATTTTGCGGTTGGAGAGGATGCCCCGCAGCTTTCCCGCGGCCGTGGCGGGGGACCCCGGCCGTACCCCCGCCAGCTCCCGGCGGAGTTCTTCCAGCAGGGGATCGGGGCTGGGGGCAAAGGCGGCGCCCCCGTCGTCAACGCCCAGCAGGTAGCGGCACCACGCGGCGATAACCAGGGGGATAAGGGTCAGGCTGCCCGTGTCCAGATCGTCCCGGGCGGTGTAGAGTTTGATCGTCTCCCCGAAACGGATCCCGAGCTTTTGGGAGGTATCGGTGGCGATACGCTGGGGGGTATCGGGGATGTTGGCGTTGGGGAGCCGCCTGGCAAGCACCTCCTCCAGAAAATCCGCAGGCCGGATGATCCCCGGATCCGCGACGACGGGCATCCCCTCGTCACGGCCTATCCCCCGCGCCAGGGCGGCAAGGTCGGGATCCTCCATTTCGGCGGCTATGCTGCGGTAACCCAGCAGGCAGCCGAAGACGGCGAGGGCCGTGTGCAGCGGGTTCAGGCAGGTGCAAACCTTCATCCGGTCGGCCAGGTCCACGGTCCGCCGATCCGCCATAAAGACCCCCGCCTTTTCCAGGGGCGGCCTGCCGTTGGGGAACTGATCCTCGACAACCAGGTATTCGGCTTCCTCGGTGTTCACGAAGGGGGCGGTAACGGATTTTTTCGCGGTCGTGACGATCTCCATGCCGTCAAAAAACGCCTCCAGATGCCGCCGCACCCGCTCCGAGGGGTAGGGGGTGATCTTGTCGATCATGCTGAGGGGGAAGGACACCGAACCGGGGCTGGAAAGCCAGTCCGTAAAGCCCCGCTCCGCATGGCGGCGGGCCTCCCATTCGCGGGCCACGGTAAGGACCGCGTCCCTAAGCCGGTCCCCGTTGCGGGAAAAATTGTCGGTGCTGAGCAGCGCGAGGGGCGCGGCCCCCGCGAGCCAGCGTTCGCGGCAGAGGGCGCAGAGCTTGGTCATGGCGTGGACCGGGGCGGCGGGGCCCGAATCGAATTCGCCAAGAATCTCCGGCCGGAAGGCGCCGTCCAGGCCCCGCAGGTCGTAGCCCTTTTCCGTAATGGACAGGGACGCCACCTGGAGGGAGGGGGCGCGGAAAATCGCCTTGAGCCGTTCCCAGTCCGCGGCGACGGCCTCGGCCACGCTGGCGATAAGCTCTACCTCCAGGCCCCCCCCGGCCTTCATGATCACCCGGAGGCCCAGGTTGTCGTGGGGCTCGTAGACCCGGCGGATGATCTCGCCGTCAAAGGGCTCGATGGCGATGATACCCCGGCCGTCGAAGCCGCCCTCGGCGATCCGCTGGGCCAGCGCGGCATGGTAGCCTTTGAACAGGTTGCCGGCGCCGAAATGAACCCAGGCCGGGGCGGCGCGGGTTTTTTCCCGAAGCGCCTCAATGTCAAAGGCGGGCAGGCGGATCCCCGCCCG
>JAISMQ010000156.1 GCA_031276685.1 Treponema sp.
CGGTTTCCAATGTGCTGGACATCTACATTCTGAACAACGGATTAAGGCAGGGCCGTTACAGCATGTCCACGGCGGTGGGCCTGGTGAATTCCCTGGTTGCCCTGTTCCTGATCGTGGTGGCAAACAAAACCGCGAACAAAGTGTCCGGCAGCGGGCTGTGGTAGGAGGAGTACGGAATGCTGAAGTACCGCAGATCGCCATCCGAATCGATCTTTGTAGCCTTGAATACGGCCTTTATGATCCTCCTCTGCGCGGCGACCCGGTATCCGTTCATCTATATTTTGGCCTATTCCCTTAACGAAGGCTCCGATGCGACCAGGGGAGGCATATATCTGTTCCCGCGAAAATTCACCCTGTTCAACTACAAGTATGTCTTGAACAACGGTACAATGCAGAGCGCGTATATTATTACTATAGGCAGGACCGTATTGGGGACCCTGCTGGGCCTCGTTGTTACCGGCATTACCGCCTATGGGGTCTCCTTCCGTAATCTGCCCTACAGAAAAACTGTCATGTTCTACATGCTTATCCCTATGCTTTTTAGCGGCGGCCTTGTCCCCTACTACATACAGCTTGCAAATATGCGCCTTATCAATACCTTTTGGGTCTTTGTGATCCCCGGACTGTTCAATATTTGGAACATGTTTGTGCTGATGAAATTTTTCTCGGGGATTCCGGAAAGCCTGCGGGAATCGGCCATCATCGACGGCGCCAACGAACTGACCGTCCTGTGGAAGATAATCGTCCCCGTCGCCATGCCCGCCATCGCGGCCATCGCCCTTTTTACCGCCGTGGGTCACTGGAACGACTGGTTCACCGGCGCGTTCTTCGTGAACAATATTAAGCTCATCCCGGTATCAACCTACCTCCAGCGGCTCCTTATGGCGGATTCGCTTGCAACCATCACGGGCAATCAAGAAATGGGCGCCGAAGAAGTATTCCGCAACAGCCAAGTCGCCACTATGACACTGAAGGCCCTTAAAACCGCCGCGGTAATGGTGGGTACCCTGCCAATACTCTGCGTATATCCGTTTTTGCAGCGTTACTTTGTAAAGGGCGTACTGATTGGTTCTATTAAAGGATAACCGTGGAATTCCATGCCTTCATCTTGGGATGAATTGGAATATATAATCGCGAAGGAGAGTAGTATGAAGAAGTTGTTTGTAACATTCTTTTGTATGGCGCTGGCCTGTTTTTCTCTGTCCGCAGGCGGCAGGCAGCAGTCCGGTGGAGGAAGCCCCGCCGCTTCAACTGCAGGGACCGTTCCCCAGGGTTATGCCGTACCGGTAAGCCAGGGCGGTGAACTAACCGATACCTTCACAATTTTTGCCGGTTGGAATGTTATTTCCCCCGATGATACCATTATGCAGCGGTACCTGCGGGAAAAAACCGGTATTAATTTTAGGGTGAAGGGTATTCAGTCGAATGATGTACAGACCAGCGTCAACCTGATGCTTGCCAGCGGTGAACAGTTGGCCGATATACTGGTTTTAGGCAGAAACATGACGATCAGGAACGCCCTGATAGATTCGGGGAAGGTAATGGAACTGTCATCGTTATACAACAGCAAAACATTGACGACTATTCCAAATATACCACAAAAAATCAAAGACTATGTGGTTGAATCAAATGGGAAAATATTTGTAATTCCGGGTTATTACGCTCAGGATCCCGACGATCCCTGGCCGGGCTGGACTTTGGACGCATTCTGGATCAGGACCGACTTAATGCAGCAGGCCGGGGTCACCGAGCAGGATTTGTCCACACTGGCGGGCTTTGAAGAGGCCCTGCGCAAGTTCAAGGCACTGAGAAATCCCGCAGGCAATCCTATGATACCCATGAGCTTTATCCAGAATACTCATCAAGAAAGAATTATTCTTGCCATGTTCGGTGTCGATATGGCGGACGGCGTCAGCGGTATGCCTCCCGTCATGAATATCGGCGGTAAGTATGTATTTGCCTTTGACAATCCCGATTACCTTGAGGCGTTCAAGTGGATGAGCCGCCTGTATAACGAGGGGCTTATCGACATGGAGGTTACTACCCAGAACGCCGAACGGTTCCAGGAAAAACTTGAAAGCGGCCAGTTCGCCGGCTATGCGGGCAACGGAAGCCAGGGTACGTGGGATTATTGGAAAGAGATGAAAGGACCCGAGGACGGTCCGGCACGCTGGTATATGTACCCATTTCAGTCTCCCAAGGTTGCTGGTAAAAGCAAACAGGCAGTTATATACATAAATCCCTTTCCAAGCCATTACATATTCATCAGTAACGATACCAGGCGCCTGAACGCGGTTACCCACTACCTTGAATGGGCACAGGAACCTGTGTATTATCGCCAGCATGAAGCGGATAATGGCCCGGTGGGAACAACATGGTGGTTTACTGATGATGCAAAAATGCAATGGCAGTTTGAAACCGGATATGAACAGGAACGTCAATCCGGCGATGCGACCCGGACAGCCAGAATGTCCCCCCAGCTTTATATGGTATCGCCTTATGCCAAGAACTGGTATCCGTGGTTCAACATGAAGGCGGATGCCGTGGTGGCTCCGGGTAATCTTTTGAATGTCAAATACTGTAATTACATCGGTCAGGAAATCGTAAATCACCGGGTAATAAACAACATGGATATGGTACAGGCCCCCCCTGACGGGGTCATCGCACAGAACCTTCCAACCTTGAACCAGGTGCGGGACGAATACACCGCCAAGATGATCATGGCCAAGACTCAGGCGGAGTGCGAGACGGTGTACCGTGAGTTCCTCCGCATGCTTGAAACCAGGGCCAACTGGTCCGGCATGAAGGCCGAGTGGGAACGGCTTTACGGCGCAATAAGATAGTAATGCTAAATGAATTATTCCCTGGTCCTGCGCGCGCCTGGACAGTGCGGTGTCAGATCTCCAGGGCGAACACCTTGCTGCGGCGGCTGCGGTCGTAGATCTGCTGTCTTTTTTCGGGGAGGCTTTCTACGCCCAGCTCCCGGAAGCCCAGGGATTCAAACCAGTCCTGGGTGTGCGTGGTTAGGACAAAGACCCGCGTCATGCCCCTTTTCCTGGCCCGGTCGATCAGGTAGCCCACGATTCGGCGGCCCAGGCCCATGTCCGCGTAGAGGGGGTCCGTGGCGATGGCGGCAATTTCCCCCTGGGCTTCGCCCCAGTCGTGGAGGGCGCCGCAGGCGTGGACGGACCCGTCAATTTCAAAGACCGCGAAGTCCTCTTTTTTTTCGAGGATCTGATCGGCGCTCCGCTTGATAAGGATGCCCTGGCGTACCAGGGGGTCCATAAGGCGCAGGATAACCGGAATATCGCGGCTGCGCAGGGGCCGGATTGCCTCGTACTCGTCGCTGTAGATCATGGTACCGGAGCCCAGGTTGGAGAAGAGTTCCCGTAAAATGGCGCCGTCTTCCCGGCCGTTGACAATGTGGACCCGCTCTACCCCGGCCTGGGACGCTTTAAGGGCCAGGGTCAGTTCCTCCAACGCCCGGTCATGATCATCGCTCTGCCCGGCGCCGTTAAGCCGGAGAACGGTTTCCGCCTCCGCAGGGGTTAGCCGCAGTACGCGGCCTTCTTCCCCAAGCTCGATGCCTTCCGGCAGGCGGTGGGTCTGCGCCCGCAGGCCCCCGTCCAGGGACGCGAAGAACAGTTTGACCGCCCCCAGTGCGCCGGCGGAGGCCAGGGCGATTTCATCGCTGGGCACGTTGTAGGGTTTTCCCGCCGGGCTGTAGCCGATGCAGGGGAGGATGGGCACCATCCCCTGATCCAGGGCTTTGGTAATGGAGTCGGTAAGGATCTTGTCCACCGCGCCGGTATGCTCCATATCGGTGCCTTCGATGACCCCGATGCCGCGGGCCCGGACAAAGTTGCCGATTACCGCGTCTACCCGGCTTCCCGCCAGGCCGGTCATAAAGCGGGCGGCTACATGGAAGGCCGCCATCTCCACAAAGGGGATCGCGGTGGCGGTAGTGATTCTGGTGGAGCGGGTATAGGACGACACGATGCCGTACTCCCCAAGCACCGAATCGATCCACTCCTTGGCCCCCGGCACGATGACCACCCGGAATCCGGTCCGGGCCAGCAGGGCCAGGTCTTTGACAAAAAACGGAAAGGCGGGATCTTCGGTTACGGGGAAATCGATCTTGAAAACCATCGTGGAGCCTTCGAACCGGCTCTGGTAGTGAAAGGCTTCCCGAATCAACTCTACGCGGGACCATGGTTTGCCGTTTTGCATAGGCTAAGAATAAACATTACCGGGCGGTCTAGCAATATTTGGCCCGGCGGTGTATAGTCGGCAGAATTCGCTGAAGCTTTCCCAAAGCTTCAGATTCCGGGAGAAGCCCTTACCTGTCACGAAACATGAAGAAACTTTTAATGGGGAACGAGGCCATTGCCCTGGGGGCCCTGCGGGCCGGGGTTGAACTGGCCGCCGGGTATCCCGGCACCCCTTCCACGGAAATTCTTGAAACCCTGGCCAAGCACCGGGCCGGGGCGGTTCCGCCCGGTTCCGGCGGGGAATCGCGCCCCGAGGGGTCCTCCCTTATTCACGTGGAATGGTCGGTGAACGAAAAATCCGCCCTGGAAGTCGCCGCCGGGGCCGCCTGGGCCGGGGGGCGGGCCCTGGTTACGATGAAGCAGGTCGGCCTTAACGTGGCCAGCGATCCGCTGATGAGCCTTAACTACCTGGGGGTCCAGGGCGCCCTGGTGGTAGTCGTGGCGGACGATCCGGGGCCTATTTCTTCCCAGACGGAACAGGATACCCGCCACTTTGGAATCTACGCCAAGATCGCCGTTTTTGATCCCGCCTCCCCGGAGGAAGCCTACACCATGATTGGCGACGCCTTCGCCTGTTCCGAAAAGTACCGCCGCCCCGTTATCTTCCGGCCCACCACAAGGGTCTGCCACAGTTATGCTTCGGTAGAGCTGCTGCCCCCCCGCGCGGGGCCGGCGGAAGACCGCCTGATGGGGGGCCGCCTGATGGGGGGCCGCCTGGCGGAAGGCCGCCTGGCGGAGGACCGCCCTGCGGGTTTTGAGAAGCAGGGGGGGCGCTGGGTGATCTTTCCCGGCCTTAGCTATCGCAGCCATCTGAAAATCGAAGAAGATCTGCGGAACATGGCGGATGATTTTTCGGGCTACTCTGCCAACAGGATCACTGCGGAGGGTCCCGTTCCCGGGCCGCCGGCGGGGCGCGGCGTTTCCGCCCCGCGCAGGGGTATTGCCTGCGGCGGGGTAAGCCGGGCCTATGTAAAGGAGCTTGCGGCGGGTTTTGCCCCCGGCCCCCGGCTTCTGGAAATTGCCTCTTTCCCCTTTCCGGAGGGCCTGGCCCGGCGGTTCCTGGAGGGCCTTGACGAAGTCCTTGTGGTAGAGGAACTGGACCCGGTTATCGAGGACGCCCTGACCAGGCTCTGCGGCGCGGAGCGTCTGGCCGTCCGTATCCGGGGCAAGCGCAGCGGCGATACGCCGCAGGCGGGGGAAATCACCCTCGCCAGTCTTGAACGGCTGCTGGGGGCTTTCCTTGGCCCTGCCGCCGCGCCGGAGGGCAAGGCGGCGGCTGATAAGCCGTCGGCCCCGGCCGGGGAAACCGCGCTTCCGGTACGGGCGCCGGTCCTCTGCGCGGGCTGTCCCCACCGGGCCTCGTTTTTCGCCGTTAAGGAAGCTGTGCGCCTTTTTGAAGGCGGTACCCGTAAGGCGGTTTATTCCGGGGACATCGGCTGTTATACCCTGGGGAACGCCCCGCCCCTGGACATGGTGGATACCTGTCTTTGCATGGGGGCCGGGATCACCGCCGCCCAGGGCATCAACCGGATGGAAGCTTCCCTGGGGAAGGACACCCTGAACTTCGCCTTTATCGGGGACTCCACGTTTTTCCACACCGGGATCCCCGGCCTGGTAAACGCCGTCTACAACGACGCCAACATAATTGCGGTCATTCTGGACAACGGTACTACCGCCATGACCGGGAACCAGCCCCACCCCGGTACGGGTTTTTCCATCTGCGGTTCCCCGGCAAAAAAGATCAGTATTCCTGCGGTGCTGGGGGCGCTGGGGCTTGGGGACGCGCCGCGCCTTAACCCGTTTGATTTCCCCGCCGCCAAAGAGGGCCTGGCTTCGCTGCTGGGCAAAACGGGGGTACGGGCCCTTGTTTTCGAAGCCCCCTGTATCATGCTTTCCAGGGGCGGCCCCCCCTGCGGCATTGACGCGGAACGCTGTACCGGATGCGGCCTCTGCGTCAGGAAGCTGGGCTGCCCCGCCATATCCGCCGCGCCCCAGGGCCAAAGCCACCGCATTGATCCGGCCCTCTGCACCGGATGCGGCCTGTGCCGCCATGTCTGCGCCTTTGGCGCGATTACGGGGGGCAAGCCGTGAGCGGCGTGCGTGCCGGCGGCCCTTCCCCGCTGAACTGCCTTATTACCGGGGTCGGCGGCCAGGGGACCGTGCTGCTCTCCCGGCTTATCGGGGAGGCGGCTATCGCGAAGGGCCTGGACCTGCGGGGCTCGGAGACCATCGGCATGGCCCAGCGGGGGGGCTCCGTGGTCAGCCATCTGAGGATCGGGCCGGGGTGCTTTTCCCCGCTGATCCCGCCGGGGAAGGCGGATCTTATTATCGCCTTTGAGTGCGCCGAGGCGCTTAGGGTGCTGCCCTTTCTGGCCCCTGCGGGAAACATGATCGCCCTGGACCGCGTCCTTGCCGCCGCTTCCCCGCCGGGGGCGGCCCACAGCGCGGAGGGGATCGTTGCCCGCCTGGCGGAGGCCCTGGGGGGGCGGCTTACGGTGGTTTCCTGGGAAGCGCTCTTAAAACGCTGCGGCAGCCCCAGGGTAAGCAACGTGGCCCTGCTGGGCGCCGCCATTGGCAGGGGTCTTTTGCCCTTCAGCCTTGACGAAGCCGCCGCCGTGCTAAAAACGCGGATCCCGCCGCAGTACCTGGACATGAACCTTGAGGCCCTGCGTAACGGGCTCCGGGAGACCGCGCGCGACATTGCGTAACCCGCAGCCAGACCGGGGGCGTCCTGGCAATCCGAGCGGGGCTGCGTATATTTTAGAAACATGGAACATGGTTTTTTTCAGATACTTTTGACCGTCCTTATCGTCATGGACCCCATCGGCATTATCCCGTATTATCTAAGCCTTACCGCCCCCTACGATGAAAAAACACGGAACAGCATCGTTGTTAAGGCCATCCTTTTTGCCGCCCTGGTCCTGGGAATATTCCTGGCGGGCGGGAAATTCATCCTCGATTTTTTCAGCATCAAGCCGGGGGCCTTTTACATTTCCGGGGGGATCCTCTTTTTCCTTATCGCGTTCGAGATGATCAACTCCCGGCCCCGGACCACCAGGGTGCCGCCTCCGGGGGAGGAAGAGTCTCCGGGCAGTTTTGTGGCCCTTTTCCCCCTGGCCATTCCCATGATAGCGGGGCCCGGGCTTCTCTCGGTGATAATGACCTACGTTACCAGCGGCAATTCCTGGATCTCTTCGGCGTTTGTCCTGGTTCCCGCCCTGCTTATCGGCCTGCTGTGCATGTTCGCGGTCCTCCGGGCAAGCGCCCTTATCCTCCGGGTCCTTGGCACCGTAGGCATATTCGTGATGGAAAAAATAATGGGGCTTATCCTGGCCGGGTTCGCGGTCCAGCTTATCTACAACGGCCTGGTCTCTTTGGGGATTGTAAGTCTTGCTAATTAGGCCGAAAATATAACGATGTCCAACGAGCTTTTCGATGTCCTGATCCAGGTGATCAAATCCTGGGAGGTTCTGGCGGTTACCGGCGTACTGATCCTCTACTTCTTTTTGGTTTCTTACGCGGCCCGCAGCCACCAGCGGCCCGGTTCTCCGGCCCGGACTACCGGGGGGGGCAAGGCGAAGAAGGCGCCCGCCCTCAGCGGGGAGCCGGACGTGGAAACTACCGAAGGCGACGACCTGGGCCTGACGGAAGAGTGATCTTCCCCTTCCACAGGGGATTCCGCACGATACGCAGTTTTTTTAACCTGATCAGTTCTTCCAGCACCAGTTTTACTTCCCCTGCGGACCAGCCGAACTGTTCCATGTCCCCCAGGCAGGCCGCCGCCTCTTCCAGACTGTAGGCCCGCAGGTTGTGCCTGACAAAGTACAGGATCCCTGTTTCTTCGCGTAGTTCCGGCCGGGCACTGCCATCACAGATGTCGCAGCAGTTCTCCGGCGGCCTTTCCCCGCTCCCCTGGTAGTCCAGCAGGGAGAGCAGGGTTTCCCTGCGGCAGTTCGCGGTGTTTCTGGCGTAGTCCAGGAGGTCCCCGATCCGCCGCCGCGCCCGTTCGTCCCCGGCGCGTTCCAACTGCCGCTGGTCCTCCGGCCCCCAGAGCAGGTATGCCCGGGAAAGCTTTCCGTCCCGCCCCGCCCGGCCCGATTCCTGCAGGTAGGCCTCCACCGACGGGGGGCAGTCCCGGTGGATAACGGTGCGAATGTCCGCCTTGTCGACGCCCATGCCGTAGGCGCGGGTCGCCGTCAGCACGGCCTGGGGGTTGCCGAAAAACCACTGTTCCACTGCGGTCTTCTCGTCCCGGGAAAGCCCCGCGTGGTAAAACCGTATCTCCCGCCCCAGGGGCCTGTCGGCAAAGCTTTCCCGCAGGTAGCGGGCCAGCTTTTCGGTCCCGCCCCGCGAGGAACAAAACACGATGGCGGGCAGATCGTTGCGGCTGATAAGGTCCCGCACCGCCAGGTTCCTGAGTACGCAGCCCTGGGCCGC
>JAISMQ010000217.1 GCA_031276685.1 Treponema sp.
ATGTGATCGTAGTCGCCAACGACCTGCTGCCGTCGGAGATCCTTACCATGGACCGCAAGCGGGTCCGGGGGATCGTTATGGATTCCGGCTCCCGCACCTCCCACTCCGCAATTCTGGCACGGGCCTTCAACATACCGGCGGTGGTGGGGCTTGCCCTTGGCACCAGGGTCATCAAGGACGGGGACACCTTAATCGTCAACGGCAGCACGGGGGAAGTCTTTGTAAACCCCAGCGAAAAGGATCTGTCGGAATTCAGAAAGGCCACCCGGGTGTACCACCGGCGGCTGGAGGAATTCATGTCCTCGCGGGACCTCCCTGCGGAAACCACGGACGGCGCGCGGGTCGTAATGAACGCCAACATCGAAATTCCCGAAGAAACCGCGCAGGTGCTGCACTACGGGGCGGAGGGCATCGGCCTGTACCGTTCGGAATTCCTCTTCCTTACGCCGGGCCAGGTCGCCGGGGAAGAGCGGCAGTTCCAGTGCTATACCCAGGTACTCAAGGCCATGAAGGGGCGGCCCGTAACCATCCGGACCGTGGACATTGGGGGGGACAAGGTTCTTCCGGATTTCCAGTCCCCGGACGAAAAAAACCCCCTCCTGGGCTGGCGGGCCATCCGCTTTTCCCTGGCCCTGCCGGATCTGTTCAAAACCCAACTGCGGGCGATTCTCCGTTCCAGCGTAAGCGGCACGGTACGGATCATGTTCCCCCTGATTTCGGGAATTGAAGAAATTGAACAGGCCATGGTTTTTCTGAACGAGGCCAGGGACGAATGCCGGGCGGCCGGGCAGCCTTTCGCGGAACACATTGACGTGGGTACGATGATCGAAGTACCCTCGGCGGCTGTTACTGCGGATATCCTTGCGGAAAAGTCGGATTTCTTTTCCGTGGGGACCAACGACCTTATCCAGTATTGCCTGGCCGTGGACCGGGGCAACGAGCGGGTAAACTACCTGGCCACGCCCACCCATCCGGCTATAATGCGCTTCCTCAAGCACACCATCGATTCCGCCCACCGGCGGGGCATCAAGGCCGCCATGTGCGGGGAAATGGCCAGCGATCCCAAATCCACCGCCCTGCTCCTGGGCCTTGGGCTTGACGAGTTCAGCATGGCCCCCCAAAGCATCCCCAGGGTCAAACAGATTATCCGGAGCGTAAACATGGCGGATTGCCGCGCGCTGGCGGACGAGGTGCTGCGGGGAATTTCCTGGAAGGAAAATTCCCGCGTGGTGAGCGAGTGGATGGCGCAACACTGCTCCGTGGAACTGAAAGAAGTATAAGGGGCGGGGCACGGCCGTTACATGGAAACAACAATTACCTATCGCGATCTTCCCGTGGTAGTCCTGACCGGACGCCCCAATGTGGGAAAATCCACCCTTTTCAACCGGCTGCTCCACCGCCGTCGGGCCATTACGGACCCAACCCCCGGCGTAACCAGGGACCCGGTGGAGGCGGAAGCCTTGATCGCGGGGAAACCCCTGCGCCTTATCGACACCGGGGGTTACAAGCTGGATTCCGCGCTTTCAACAAGCCTGGACGGCGCGGTAGTGGAAAAGACCTTGAAAACGCTGGGGCGGGCGGATCTTATCGTGCTGATCCTGGAGGCGGGCGAAATTACAACCGAAGACCAGGAGCTTATCGAGCTGTTGCGGCGCCGCCAGGACAGGCTCCTTGTGGCGGTAAACAAGACCGAAGGCGGCAGGCGGCAGGCGGAGGCCTGGAACCTTCTGTCCTACGGATTCGAGAAGATCTACCCCATTTCCGCCGAACATGGGGACAATGTTGCCGAACTGGAGGAAGCCATTGTTTCCCGGCTGGATTTTTCCCGGGTAAGGACGGAAAATTCGGAGGAGCGGCCCATCCGCATCGCCCTGCTGGGAAAGCCCAACACCGGAAAGTCCACCCTGAGCAACCGGCTTACGGCGTCCGCCGCCTCCATCGTAAGCGAGACGCCGGGCACCACCAGGGACGTGGTAGAGGGGGCCTTTTCCTGGAAAAACCGGGAATTCCTGGTGCTGGACACCGCGGGGATCCGGCGCAAGGCCAAGGTAACGGAAAATATCGAGTACTACTCAGTAAACCGGGCGATTAAAAGCATTGACAGCGCGGATATTGTGTTCCTGCTGATTGACGCGGCGGAGGGGCTTGCGGACCAGGACAAGAAGATCGCCGCCCTGGCCCACGACCGGGGCCGGGGGATCGTCCTGGCGCTTAACAAGTGGGATACCATGCCCGACATCAAAAACAGCTTCCGGGCGGTGTGCGACCGCATACACTTTTTCTTCGGCCAGATGGAATTCGCCCCCATCGTCGCGTTAAGCGCCAACAGCGGCGATGGCGTTGATACCCTGCTGAACACGGCCCTTAGAATGTACCGCCAGCTCAACACCCGGATAGAAACGGGAAAACTCAACCAGGCCCTGGAACAGTGGCTAAGGGAGTACCCGCCCCCGTCCGCCCCGCAGACCCGCTTTAAGATCCGTTACGCGGTACAAAAGTCCGCCAACCCCGTTTCTTTTATCTTCTTCGCCTCCCGCCCGCAGGCCGTAAAAGAGGCCTACGTCGCCTATCTTAGAAACAAGATCCGCGCCGATCTGGGGTTTTCGCTGGTGCCCGTGTCCGTGGAAATACGCGGCTCCGCAGGGCGCGGGGATTCCGGGGAGACGGGGCCTTGACCTACGGCATACGGGATCTGGAACAGATCCTCAACGTAAAGATCCACGTGCTGCGGTACTGGGAGCGGGAAATCCCCCTGCTCCAGCCCGCGAAAGACATAAGCGGGAAACGGCGTTATTCGGACCGGGACCTTCAAATTTTTTTGCGCCTTAAACACCTGCTTTACGACCGGCACTTTACCGTGGAGGGCGCGCGGGAAGAGCTATACCGGGAAGTCTCCGGGGAAACCCAGAACCTGAGGGCCCAGCTTGGGG
>JAISMQ010000279.1 GCA_031276685.1 Treponema sp.
ACCGCCCTGGGGAACCTCGTGACCGACGCCAACGTGTGGTACTTCAAAACCGTGTACAACCAGGACATCGACTTTGCCTTCCACAACGGCGGGAACATCCGCGCCGCCCTGCCCAAGGGGCCCATCACCCAGGAAAGCGTGCTGACCCTGCTGCCGTTTGAGAATTACCTCTTTGTCGTGTCCCTTAAAGGGTCGGATATTATCGAGCTTTTCAACTTTATCGGCACCATCCCCCAGGGCGCCGGGGGTTTCCCCCAGTTTTCCAAAGAAGTGCGCTACACCATCGATAAAAGCGCCGGTCAGGACAAGGGCCTTGTGAAGGACCTTACCATCGGCGGCCGTCCGGTGGACCCGGCGAAGACTTACCGTTTCTGCACCAACGACTACCTCCTGGGCGGCGGGGACGGCTACACGGCCCTCACCAAATCGGAGAACCCCTTTAACACCTCGCTGCTGCTCTCCTACGTGGTGATCGAGTACATCAAGGCCCAGGGCGGCGTGATCAGCCCCACGCTGGACGGGCGGCTTGCGGTTATCGGCGGGGCGACGCCCTAAGTGTCCCGCGCGTCCCAGCGCGGCGCACGCACGTTCTGGCGCGGCGTGCGCGGCGCTTAATAATAGGCGCTAAAGTAGGGTTTAAGGGTCCGGTAAAGCTCCCGGTACATACCGAAGAGGTCCTCGTAACGGGCCTCTTCGCGGGGCTCGAAGACCCGGTCTATTCTGACCAGGGCCCGGGAAGCTTCCGCCAGAGAGGCGCAGCTTCCCAGGGCCGTGGCCCCGATCATCGCCAGGCCCAGGAGTTCCGCGTTCCGCTGGGCGGGGAGCAGCACCGGGCGGCGGCTGATGTCGGCTTTAAGCTGGTTAAGGAAGGGGCTTTCCGCCGGGCCGCCGGTAACCCGGATCTCGCCCGCCGGGGCCCCGCACTCCTCCATCACGGCGATAACATCCCGAATGGCAAAGCAGATCCCCTCGCACACGGCCCTGGCCAGCTCTGCCCGGCCTGTGGCCAGGCTTAGGCCCTGGAACACGCCCCTGGCGCGGGGGTCCCAGAGGGGGGCCCGCTCCCCCGCCAGGTAGGGCAGGAAAACCAGCCGATCCGCGCCGGGCCGGGCTTCCGCCGCAAGGTCGTAAAACGATCCGTAGGGCTGGGCCTCCATGCCCAGAAGCTCCCTGGCCCAGGCAATGGCCCTGCCGCTGGTGGAGATGATCCCCGAAAGGTTCCACAGGGGCTTGATAGGGTGGCCGTAGCTCATAAGCCGGCTGTCCATGATCCGCGTTTCGGTGCAGAGGTTTATCCCCTCGGAACTGCCGGACCGCCCGCAGGCCTGCCCCGCCCTGGTTACGCCGGTCCCCAGGATGGACACAAAGAAGTCCGGCCCCCCGGCGAATACTTTAAGGCCCTGCGGGAAACCGAAATGGGCGGCCGCCCCGGCGCCGACAGTCCCGATAAGGTCCCCGGGGGCGGCGAAGGGGGGGAATTTGGCGCTTTCCAGCCCCAGGGCGTCCAGCATCGCCCTGTCCCAGTACCAGCGCTCAAAACCATCGGAAGGAAAGACGGTACGGGCCTCCCCGGTAAGGGCGCAGGCCAGGTACTCCGGGACGAACAGGAAGCACCGGGTCTTTTCGTAGAGCCCGGGCGCCCGGTTTTTTACCCACAGGGCCTTGGGGACAAAGAAACTGGGGTCTACATAGGCGCCCGCCAGTTCCGAAACCCGCGCCGACTCTTCCCCGGCCCGCCGGTCCAGCCATAGCAGGGCCTTTCCGGCGGGGAGGGAAAGCCCCCCTTCGCCGCATGAAGGGTTCCCCGTCACGGGGACCAGCGTCGGCCCGTTTCCGGATATGACCAGGGCTTCCAGCCCCCCCACGCCCCCCAGCCGCGACACGGCGGCCCCAAAAGCCGCCAGCCAGACGCCGCTTTCCGCCTCCGCGCCGCTTGCGGGCGTGGGGACCGCCGTCTGCCGCAGGCAGAGCCCCCCGCGGTCAAAGATAGCCGCCTTGAGGGAGGAAGTTCCAATGTCAACGGTAAGAATCAAAAAATTCGCCCCTCTGTGCGCCGCCGCCCGGCAATGCCGCCCTGGCGCCGCCCTGGCGCCGTCAGCGCAGGCAGCTCTGGTAGAGTTCGACGTACTTCTTCGCGGATTTTTCCCAGGAAAAGTCCTTCTTCATCCCGGCGACCCGCATGGCTTCGATCCGGGGCCGCTGGTTGTACCATGCCCATACCGCCCAGCCCACGGTGTCGGAGATTGCCTGGGGGCTAAGGTCGTCGAACATAAAGCCCGTGCCCTCCCCGGTTTCCTGGTTGTAGTTTTCCACCGTGTCCGCCAGGCCCCCGGTGTTCCTGACGATGGGCGGGGTACCGTAGGCCAGGGAGTACATCTGGTTAAGGCCGCAGGGTTCGTAACGGCTGGGCATCAGGAAAAAGTCGCTCCCCGCCTCGACAAGGTGGCTTAGGTCTTCCCGGTAGCCGATACGGCACCTGAAATTGGGCAGCCGGGAGGCAAGGCTTTGGACTTCGTTCTCGCACCAGGGTTCCCCGGAACCCAGCAGGACCAGTTGGATCTTCATGTCCCGGCAGATGGCCCAGGCGGAACCGTAGCCGGGGCCGAACAGCTCGCCAACCCCTTTCTGGCCGGTCAGGCGGGTAACCATGCCGATAACCGGAACCTCCGCGCTCAGGGGAAGGCCGAATTCCTTTTGAAGGGCTTTTTTCGCACGGGCCTTGCCTTCGGCAAGGTTGGAAATGCCGTATTTTAGGGGGATGTACGCATCCTTCGCGGGGTTCCAGACCGCCGTATCGATGCCGTTGAGGATCCCCGAATAATCCGCAGAACGGTAGCGCAGCACCCCGTCCAGGTGGAAGCCCTGGGCCTGGGTCTTGGTTTCCTCCGCGTAATGCGGGGAGACGGTGCTGAGCTTGTCCGCGCTGTAAAGGCCCGCTTTAAGGATGTTCATCATGTCCCAGTCTTCAAAGCCCGCGTTGTAGAACACGTCCCAGCCCAGCCCCGTGCAGCCGTAGTTGTCCTTGCCGTAGACGCCCTGGTAGCCCAGATTGTGGACGGTCAGCACCGACGCGGTTTTGGCGAATTCCCCGCGCTCCCCCAGGGGCCGCTCCCAGAATTTAAGGTACACGTTCACCAGGGCGCTGGGCCAGTCGTGGGAGTGCAGCAGGTCCGGGAACCAGCCGGTCTTGCGGCAGAGCTGGAACACCGCACGGCTAAAGAAGCTGAAGCGCCGGGGGTTGTCCAAAAAATCCGGCTCCCAGGGGTTCCCGTAGATCCCGTCCCGGCCAAAGAATTTTTCGTGGTCGATAAAGCAGACCCGGACGGGGTTTTTAGGGGGGGAACCCGGCAAATCGGCGGTATAAACGGCGCACCACTCCTCCCCGCCACCCACGGGGACGCCCATAGCCCCCTCCAGCGGGGCAAGGCTGTCCCGGTCGATGCCGTAGTACCGGGGTATGGCTATGCGTACCTCGTGCCCAAGTTTTGCCAGCGTAATGGAGAGGGCGGAAACCATGTCCGCCAGCCCGCCGGTCTTCGCGTAGGGGTGGGCCTCGCTGGAGGCCATAAGGATCTTCATGAACGGGGAAAAACGGGCATGCCTAGAACTGTTCCACCGTAGAAAGGCCGTTGCTTTTGATAATGGCAAGCCCCGCCTCGTGATCCGCCAGCTTGAAAATGACCACCGCCTTTCCCACCGTCCCTTCCAGCGATGCGTACAGGTACTCGATGTTCACCTTGGACTGCCGGAAAAGCTCCATAACCCGGGCCAGGCTGCCGGGGCTGTCGTCAATTTCCACCGCCGCCACGTCGGAAACTCTGGTGGTAAAACCGCCCGCGTTCAGGGCCTGCAGGGCGTTGTCGCACTTGTCCACGATAAGGCGCAGAATGCCAAAGTCGGCGGTATCGGCGATGCTGATAGCCCGGATGTTGATCCCCGCAGCGGCCAGGGTCCGGGTTACTTCCCCCAGACGGCCCGCGTTATTTTCAAGAAATACCGATATTTGCTTTATACCCATGTCGTCCCCCTAAATTTGCCGATTATCAATAACCCGCTTGGCTTTTCCAATGGACCGTTCAATGGTCTTGGGTTCCACCAGTTTCACCTTAACCCCAATCTGAAGCTTGCTTTTCATAACATTCTCGATTCGGTTCCGCAATTCTTCAAGGCCCCTGGTTTCATCGCTGAAAAATTCCCGCTTTACCTCGACCTGGAGTTCCACATCGTCCAGGTGGCTTTCCCCCCGGTTCACCACGATAAGGTACTGGGGCTCGGTGCCTTCAATTTCGATAAGGGCCTGCTCGATCTGGCTGGGGAACACGTTGACCCCCCGGATAATCAGCATGTCGTCGGTCCGGCCAAAAAGCCGGTGCATCCGCACGGTGGTCCTGCCGCAGGAGCAGGGCTGCTCTATCAGGTAGGTGATGTCCCTGGTACGGTAGCGGAGCAGCGGCGTGCCCTCCTTGGTCAGCGTGGTAAAGACCAGCTCGCCCTTTTCGCCCGGGGGCAGGACCCGCCCGGTCTGGGGGTCGATAATCTCCGGGTAAAAGAAGTCCTCGTTGATGTGGAGCCCGTCCTGGGCTTCGCACTCAAAAGAAACGCCGGGGCCGATAATCTCCGTAAGGCCGTAGATGTCGTAGGCCTTCATGCCGTAGCGGTTTTCGATCTCCTTCCGCATGTTCTCGCTCCAGGGCTCCGCCCCAAAACAGCCCTTGCAGATGGGGAGCTTGTGAAGGTCGATTCCGGCCTCCGCCGCCTCTTCCGCCATGTAGAGGGCGTAGGAGGGGGTGCAGGTAAGGATGGTGGAGCCGAAGTCCTGCAGGACCATAAGCTGCCGGGCGGTGTTGCCGCTGGACATGGGCAGCACCTCCGCGCCGATGGTCAGGGCCCCGTAGTGGGCCCCCGGGCCGCCGGTAAAGAGGCCGTAGCC
>JAISMQ010000284.1 GCA_031276685.1 Treponema sp.
CCCTGCGCCGCCAGGTAGGCTTCCACATCGGCGCGGGAAAACGCGAGGAGGGGCCGCAGAAGAACCAGCTTCCCCGCGCCCGTCGGGGATTCGGAGAATTCCCCCCGGGATTCGGAGAATTCCCCCGGGAATTCGAAGAATTCCCGATGGAACGGCATCCGCCGCAGGCCGGCCGGGCCGGAGCCCCGGAGAATCCGCATAAGGCACAGTTCCAGGGCGTCATCCCCGGTGTGGGCCGTCACGATGGCCCCGGCGCCGCAGCGCAGGGCCTCCTTCCGCAGCAGGCGGTAGCGGAAACGCCGCGCCGCAGCCTCGATGCCCGTGCCCCGGCGCAGGGCGTAGCGGGCCACCGCCCCGCCGGGGACGCTCAGAACCCGGCAGGGCAGGCCCAGACCCGCGCAGAGAGCCTCCACGGCGCGGGCGTCCCCCCGGCTTTCCTCCGCAGGGCGGATACCGTGTTCCACGTGGGCGACCCGCAGGGCAAAGCCACCGGCCTCCCGCAGCCGGGAAAGGGCCACAAGCATGGCGCTGGAGTCCGCGCCCCCGGAAACCGCCGCCAGCAGGGTCATGCCCCCGGCAAGGCCGTCCAGGCCCTTTAGCAGCCCGGCTTCAAAAGCGCCGCCCCCCGGGTCCTGGGGAACCGGGCCCAGAGGGGCCGGGCCCTTTGGGGCCTTCATAAAAAAAAGAGGAACGGGCGCCCCCGTTCCTCCGCCCGGTCCAGGACCACGGCAAGCTTAACTTTGAGGTTTCGCGGCCGGCGCCGGAGTCGCTGCCGGCGCGGCTGCGGCGGCCTCCTCGGGGGCGGCAACGGTTTCTTCCCTGGCGTACTTGACCAGCGCGACCACCTGGTCTTCGTTGGAAATAAGCCGGACCCCTTCGCCCAGCTTAAGATCCCGCACGTGGATCGACTGATTTACCTTGAGTTCCGAAATATCCACGCTGATCCGTTCGGGAAGGTCCTTGGGAAGACATTCCACCTCGATCTCGTGCAGGGGGGACTCAAGGACGCCGCCTTCCCGTACACCCGCAGGATTCCCGGTAAGGTGCAGCGGGACGCGGGCCCGCAGGGCTACGCCGCTTTCCACCTCGTAAAAATCAACATGGAGGATACTCCCCTCAACGATACTGCGCTGAGTGTCTTTTACGAAGGCTTCGTAGGTTTTTCCCTCAACTTCCACCTTGACGATGGTACTTTCGGAAATGTTCCTGACCTGGCTGGAAAATTCGCGCCCGTCAAGATCGATGGAAACGGAAGCGCCGCTCCGCCCATACAACACCGCCGGAATACGGCCGCTCCGCCTGATCCGCCGGGCTTCCGCCGACCCTTTGCCTGCCCGGTTCCGGGCCGACAGTACTACTTGACTCATGCCACAACTCCTTCTGCTAATCAGATGTCTGATGTTATCCTGGGACGACAGGGTTCGAACCTGTGCATGCCGGAGCCAAAACCCGGTGGCTTACCACTTGCCTACGTCCCAATAAAATTCGTACCGCCGGCAGCACCGGTATCTGGAGCAACTTACATAGTGACAGGCCGCGTACCCGCTATATTTCCACCGAAAGATCATCCTCGCCGTTACCGGAATCGTAACGTTCAAGAATCTGCCGCTGCAATTCCGCCCGGAAGTCCGGGTTGATGGGATGGGCGACATCCTTGTACTCACCGGCCCGCGTCTTACGGCTGGGCATGGCGATAAAAACCCCGCTTTTCCCTTCGATGATCTTTACATTATGCACAACAAAGCAGTCATCAAACGTAACGGTTACATACGCCTTCAGTTTGCCTTCTCCGGTTACTTTACGGACGCGGATATCAGTTATTTCCATGGGCGTCTCCTTAGCGATGTGGCCAACAAAGTACTAACATTGTACTACCCGAAACGCCGAACGCGCAAGGAAAAACGTCATACAAACAAAAATCCAACGATCCGCCAATAACCGCGCCGCCCTTTCCGCCTCCCCGGCGTCCGTAAAAACCCCGAAACAGGTGGAACCCGCCCCGGACAAGCCTGCAAAGGCGGCGCCCGAATCCCGCAACGCGGAAATGATACGCCCGTAGGCCCCTTCCCCGGCCCCAAGAACCGGAAAAAAGTCGTTCCAAAACGGCCAGTCCCCGGGCCCGGCCTCCAGGGCCTTGATAAGCGCCTCCCTGCCCGGCCCCGCGTTTCCGCCCCCCCCGCCTCCGCGCTGCGCGTCCAGGCGGCGGAAAGCCTCCCCGGTGGGGCTGGGAAAACCGGGATTCACCAGGACCGCCGGCCAGGGCCGGGGCGTTTCCAGCGGAACGATCCGCTCCCCCCGGCCGCCTACCCAGGCCGCGCCGCCCCGGCCAAGCCTGCCGGGCCCCTCCCCCGGCGCGTCCGCCAGGAAAAAGGGGACATCGCTGCCCAGGCGCAGGGCCATGTCCCGCAGTTCCGCCGGGGGCAGGCCGGCGCCCGCCAGCAGATCCAGGGCCCCCAGGGCTGCGGCGGCGGTGGAGGACCCGCCCCCCAGGCCGCCCCCCAGGGGGACGCGCTTGTCCCGGCTTACCCGTATGCCCCGGTTAAAACCCGTGCGCCGCCTGAACAGGGACACCGCCTGGCGCACGATGTTCGGCTCCGCCGGAATACCGCCCTGCGGAAGCGCGGAATCAACGAGGATCTCGCAAACCCCGTCCTCTTCCAGAAGCTCGAAACCCAGGGTATCCCCAAAATCCAAAACCTGGAAGATGCTTTCCAAATCGTGATAACCGTCGGCCCGGCGCCCCCCCACCGAAAGGTGCAGGTTGATCTTGCAGGGGGAGCTAACCTTGATCCGAAGCATCGTCCGGATTCTTATAATGAAAAACGCGCCCCGTGTAAAGTACGGCGCGAAAAACCAGGCGCGGGGCGGTAAATCCATAAAAAAGCAAAAACCAGTTGACAGATACTAAAAGTCTCCCTTATGTTTCAAGAAATATCATTGAGGAAGGGAGAAAACGTGGCTTCCGGGGGGCCGGATACGGGCCTCTTACGCAGCCATACCTATCCAAGCAAACCGGAGAAGCACATGAATACCCAGAGGATTCTTGCCTGTGAAATGGAGGCTCTTTGCCTGATGCCCGTCAGCGGCTCGTTCGGCAGCACGGAGAATTCCGGCATACCGGAACCGGCCACATGGAGGCCCGGCGCTGCGGAACCGCCCGTAATTGACTGGGCGGCGCCGGATTGGGGGGGGGCCGGCCCTGCTTTCCCCTGCCTGGCCTTCGGCGACGATGACGAAGACGAGGAAATTGACGATGACGAAGACAGTTTTGACGACATGGAAGATGACTTCGACGATGATTTTGACGATGACGATGATGATTTTGACGATGACGAAGACGATTTTGACGATGACGAGGATGATGAAGACGATGATTTTGATTACGACGACGATGCAGACTACGATGACGATTTTGAGGAGTAGGATCCTCCCGGCCCGCGCGGGCCGGAACCCTGCGAAACCGGGAATCCTGCCGCGCGTGGCAGGATCCTAGGGGAAGATACGCGGGGCGGCGCTCCAGAGCCGCTCCAGTTCGTAAAAATTCCGGGCCCGTTCGGACATCAGGTGGACCACGACGGCCCCCAGATCGGTGAGCCGCCAGTCGTCGTCTTCCGTGGAAAGCCGGAGCCGGGGGGAATGCCGCAGAATCTCCAGGTCCCGCTCCCGGCAAAAATCCTTAACGTGGCGCTCCAGGCCCCGCAGTTGGGCAATGCTGGCGGCGGTGGCAATAACGAAGAAGCTGGTCCAACTGTTACACTCCAGCAGATCCAGCACCGCCACATCCTGGGCGCGGCAATCGCGGAGCAGCGCCGCCAGCGCAAGGGCCGTATCCCTTGGATCCCCGGGGGGCTTCCCGCCCGGGGCGCGGGCCGTTTCACCCGCCGGTAACATAACGTCCATCAAAATCCCTGCCAATGATAAAGGTAAAATCGGACCGGTATTCAAAATTCCGGAGTTCCAATTCGGTTTCCAGGTTTTCCTCGAGGGGGGTTTCGGCGCGGATGTTCCGGCACCGGATGATCTCCCCAAAGGCTTCCGCCGCTTCCAGAAAACCCGAACGGTCTATAATTTCCGACAACTCATAATCCCTTTCCACGTTGCCTATGGAGATAACATCATAGCCGAAACTCCGCAAAAGTTCCGCCGTCCGGCCGGCCAGGCCGTTAATATTGGTGCCGTTCAGCACTTCCACCGTAAAAACCCGCTCCGACAGGGAACCTTCGGTCTGCCGGGTAATCGCCCCCAGGGTCTGGCTGACGATCTGCTTGATAAGGTTCCCGTCCCAGGAGGGCAGCAGCAGGGTCTGCCCGGAAATTTCCCGGATCGTCCCCCCCACGGACTGAATATTGGTCCGGTCCGGGTCGACAAAGGCAAATTCGCCCAGAAGCCTGAGCCAGGTCTGCCGGTTTATGTCCGTGGAAAAAAGGCCCTGGAAGAGGCCGCTTACCTGGGGGTTGGAAAGCTGCTCCCACATCTCCCCCAAACGCTTGATAAAGCCCAGGAAAAACCGCTGCCGGCGGAACGGGGCCATCTCCCGGTCCTCTTCCGGCAGTTCATAGGTGATATAGTCAAGGGCCTTGTCGCCGTCCAGCCGGACCAGCCCCGCCGGGAACAGGATGGGGGGGCTGGCGTACAGCTCCACCGGGGAGGGGATGAATATTTCCACCCCTTCAAGCAGGTCCACCGCGTCCCCCAGCTTGTCTTCGCCCAGGATCATGTAAAAGTTGATCTCGATTCCCAGCAGATCCTCGATCTCGTTCTTAAAATTCCCGATTTTTTGCCGGTCATAGAGGGTGTCGATCCGGTCCACGCGGTTGATCTGCCGGATGATAAGCCCCAGATCGCGGGGGATATCGAAGATCGCCACCCGCCTGGTGGCCGGGTAGTACATAAAGACAAAGGAACTGAGGGGTTTCGCGTCCTTTTCCAGCACGAACAGGATGTTGATAACCCGGTCCCCGGAAAGGGCCTCCTCTATCGGGTCGGTCCGCAGGGAAAAGGCGATAAAGATGACCCCCCCGGCCAGGAAGATAAGTATGGCGGCCAGGAGGAAGCCGCTGGCGTTTATCTGCGATCTTCTCACCGGGGGGCCCCTGGCTCCAACTGTTCCAGCAGCCCAAGGGTGCTTTCGCACAGGTCAAACTTCTTTGAACGCAGCCAGGCGACCGTTTCCAGGAAAATTTTCCCAAAAAGCCGATCCAGGCCCCGTTCGCCGCTCCCCGCGTATTCGCGGAAATCCCGCAGCCGGGGATCCACCCCGTCCCGCGACACTTCGATCTTGTCTGCGACGTACACGGCCTTGGCAAGGGGGCCCATCCCGCCGGAACCGGCCGTGTGGTACCTTACCGCGTCCAGAATCGCCCGGTCCCGGATGCCGTAGCGCTCTTCCAGCAACGCCGCCCCGGCCCGGCCGTGGAGCAGCGAGGGTTTGTTCTTCTCCGCGGGCGAAACGGGCAGCCCGTCGGTTTTCGCCAGCCGGATCAACTCTTCCTCCGCCAACTGCTTGCCGATATCGTGGACCAGGCCCGCCAGGTAGCCGGCCCGGCTGTCCAGGCCGAAGATCCGGCAGAGGTCCGACGTCATCAGCGCCACCTGCCGGGAATGGAGAAAGCGGGACAGGGAAAGGGTCCGCCGGGCTTCCGCCTCCATGCGGGCGATAAGCGCGGGGCTTACCCCGGAAGCGCCGGCGGAAAAACCGTAAAGGCCGCGTTCCTCGATAATGGCCCGCGCCCCGGCGGGGACCAGGTAGCGCCAGGGCTTCCCCTGCCGGACAAAATCCCGTACCTGGGCGGATGAGATCCCCACAGCGTCGTTCCGCAGTTGGCGGCAGGGGTAGGGGTAATCCCCGGCCTCAGAAAGGGTCCGCCGGGCAATGACAATATCCGCCAGGGAGAGGATCTCGCCGGACCGCTTCCAGGAGGGGAATTCCCGCGCAAGGTCGTCCCCCAGGATAAGCGCGGGCTTGCCGTCCGGCAGGTAGCGCCGGTAAATATCGGCCAGGGTATCCACGGTGTAGGACACGCCCTCCCGCCGGATCTCACAGTCGTCAACGAGCAGCCGGGAATCGCCGGGGACCGACGCGGCGAGCATGGCAAGCCGGTCCTGCGGGGAGGCGGCGTCGGCGTCCAGCTTAAAGGGGGACCGGAACGCGGGGATAAGGAGGACCCGGTCGTAGCCAAAGGCGGAAAGCACCGCGTCCGCCAGGTAGAGATGGCCCAGATGTACGGGGTTAAAACTGCCCCCCAGGATCGCCAGCCTCATGAAGAATCGCCCGCCCCCATATCCGCCAATTTTACCAGTTCCCCCGCCAGGCTGCCGAGGCCCTCCCCGGAAAAAACCGAAAGCCCCCGGACCTGTTCCCCCGGGTACCGGGCCGCCAGCTCCCCAAGCCGCCCCCCGGTGCCCTCCAGATCCAACTTGGTCCCCAGGATAAGCCGGGGCTTGCGGAGCAGCGCCGGGGAAAATGCCTCCAGTTCGGCGCAGAGTACCTGAAAAGCCTGCAAAAAGTTATCCTCCGACAGATCGACAAGGAAAAGCAGCGCGCTGGTCCGGGAGATGTGCTTTAGGAACCGGATCCCCAGCCCAAGGCCCCCGGAGGCCCCCTCGATAAGGCCGGGGATGTCCGCAAGGATAATATCCCGGTCGTCCACGCGGAGGACCCCCAGATTGGGGATCTTGGTAGTGAAGGGATAGGGGGCGATTTTGGGCCGGGCGTTGGTAAAACGGTCCAGCAGGGAACTTTTCCCCGCGTTGGGGAAGCCCACCAGGCCGATATCCGCGATGATCCGCAGTTCCGCCCGCAGCCGGGCCTGTTCCCCCCGCTGCCCCGGCAGGGCCTTGCGGGGCGCCTGGTTGACGGAGGATTTGAAGCGGATGTTCCCCCAGCCCCCATTGCCCCCCTTGAGAAAGACAAAATCCCCGCTTTTTTCAGCAAAGTCGCGGATCAGATCCCCGGTTTCGGCGTTTTTCAGCACCGTTCCCGGCGGCAGGGGGATGATCACATCGGCCCCGTTCCTCCCGTAGCGGCCGCCGCCCTCGCCGTCTTTGCCGTTTTCCGCCTTAAAGGATTGTTTGTAGCGCAGATGGGAAAGGGTACGCAGATTCCGGCGCACGGTGAACACCACATCGCCGCCCCGGCCCCCGTCGCCCCCGGAGGGGCCGCCCCTGGGGACGTACTTTTCCCGGCGGAAGGCCACGCAGCCGTTACCGCCGGAACCGGACGACACCTCGATCAGCGCCTCATCGGCAAATTTTTCCAATTTTCCAGATTAAAAAACCGGGCAGCGTACCAGCCCAAGCCGGAGCCCGGGCGGCCGCCGGACCGGCCCTATTCCGCAACGATAACCGAAGCCAGCTTCCGGCCCCGGCGCTGGGTAAAGCTGACCGTCCCGTCCTTGAGGGCGAACAAGGTATAATCCCCGCCGCAGCCCACGTTGCTGCCGGGGTGGATCCTGGTCCCCCGCTGCCGGACAATACTTGTCCCGGCCCGTACCGGGCTCCCCCCCGAAGCCTTAATGCCAAGGTACTGGGGATTGGAATCCCGCCCGTTTTTCGCGCCGCTGCCGCCCCGTTTGCGAGCCATATTAACCCTCCACCGGGGGGCCCGAATCCCCAGGACCCGGACCCCCTATAGTTATACAACAACATTTCGGATAGGCCTCCGCGACCGACCGCAGCCCGTCCACAAGGAAGGCCCCCGCGGCGGCCAAAAAGTCCCGGCCTTCCGCATCGTAATCCACTTCCATCCACAGGAGGCCCCGATCCGGCGCCGCGCCCCGCAGGCTGATGCCCTTCCTGCCGGAAAGGGTCCTAAGGGCGCTCCGCAGCAGAACCGACACGGCGGCGCAGACAAGGTCAGCGCCCCTGCGCCCCCAGCCGGCGTGGCCTTCCACCCGGCACGATCTGAGGAGCCCGGCCCCGTCCAGGGCCACCCTGGCCCGTATCACGGCCTACAGCCCGGCTATGTCCCCAATTTCGATGATCGAGTACTGCTGGCGATGCCCCTGCTTGCGGCGGTAGTCCTTCTTCGGCTTGTACTTAAAAACGATGATCTTGGGGTCCTTGCCGTGGGACTGCACCGTGGCGCTCACGGTGACACCCCCCACATACGGGGTCCCCACATTGACCGATCCCCCCTCGCCGGAGACCAGCAGCACCGTATCGATATTCAGGCTGGCGCCCGGTTCGGCGTCCACCTTGTCAACCTTAAGCAGGGCGCCTTTTTCGGCCTTGTACTGTTTGCCCTTAAATTCCACCAGTGCGTACATGCTCTTATTCCTTGAAAACAAATGGTAAAACCCCCCAACCTGAAAGGCGGGGATAGCTTAAAGTTTATACCCGGTTTCGGGCGGCTTGATCAAGTGCCTGGGCAGGGCCGGCCAGGGTCCGCGCATATACATGGGAATATTGCGATGGACAGGAAAACCAGGGGCGGAATCTACAGGGGGCTGGTTTCCATCGCCCCGTTTATCCACAGATCCAGCAGGTGAAGGGCCCCCCGGAAACCGACAAAGGGCGGCTCGTAGGGGTTGACGTGCCAGCCTGGGCCGGGATTCGATATCTGCATCGCCCTGCCGCGCCCGGCCCAGGCCAGGGCCTCGCCGCTTGCCATGAGCAGGCCGTCCCGTTGTTTTTCCAGGGCGGCTATCAATTCGTCTTCGGAAAAGTACGGAAGGTCCGGGCCGGCCATTTCGGGATCGTCGCACCAGCAGAGCCCCCGGGGGAACGGCAGTTCCCCGCAGCCAAATGCCATAAGGCCCCGGACCACATCCGCATGCCCCCCCAG
>JAISMQ010000003.1 GCA_031276685.1 Treponema sp.
GGACGGCGGTACAAACCCATAGCAAATACTAGGGAAGGCGGGCGTGAAAGTATTGGACTATTCAAAGATTAAGGGGAAAAACCTAATATAAAAGCTGCCGGCACTCCAGGTAAAAGCGCTTTTCCACGCTTTCCCCCATGGAAAAGCTTTTCCGGGGCAGGGGGCCGGATCGGGCCACGGTTTCGAAGAGGTTTTCCTTGCGGACGGGGGGCAAAAGGATGCCCACGGCGCGCCGTTCCTCCGGGCGCTGCCCGACGGCGGGCGGGCGGGCCCCCGCCAGGCGGAGCAGTTCTTCTTCGCCGTGGATATAGTCGATAGCCCCGCCCGCGAAGCGGTCCAGCAGGGGCTGCAAGGCCGCGGTAACAATGCCTGTGGCGGCGGTTTCCAGTACCAGGCAGCGGGAGCCGGCTACCAGGCCCAGGCGGGCTTGGGGGGCGCCGGGGTCCCCCACCAGGCGGCAGAGCCGCTCCGCGCCCTCCACGGGGTACGCCTTCAGGCCCGGCAGCGGGGCCAGGGCCGCGATCAGGGCGTCCGGATCCGCGTCAAAGACGATCCGGTGGATAGGTTCAAAAGAGATCGCCGGATCGTGGAGGTTCTCAATCTCCACCAGGGCGAAACGGCGGGGGTCCCCCGCAATTTCCCCCCCGCAGGCGGCCTTGATCTCCTCCCAGACCCCCTTGGCGGCGGCCAGGGAGTGGTTGCCGTCCCCCACGGCGTAGAGGAATCCGCCGGGCGCCCGGCGGCGCAGGGCCTCCAGCCCTTCGGCGATACGGGCCCAGTGCCCCTCCCGGTCCAGCCGCCAGCCGGAAACGGAACCGGAACCCAGCATCAGATCCCCCCGGTAGGCCGGTTCGGCGGAGTCGGGAAGGCCGGCCAGGCTGCCCAGCAGGATATCCTCCCGGTCATCGACAAGGAGCAGGATATGGGGACATTCCAGGGGGGCGTTCCGGCGTATGTCCATCCGCGCCGGGAGCCGTTCCGGCAGGGTGCCTTCGGTGGCCCGGATCAGGGTCCTGGCCCGGCCCCCCCAGTCGTAGCAGTCCAGATCTACCGCCACAACCAGGCCCCGCCTGCGGCGGCGGTAGGGGGTGTCCCGCTCGACGTACACGCAGCCGCTAAAGGGCGGGGCAAACACGTCCCCTTCCAGGTAGCGGGCCATAGCCCGGTGTATGGCGGCGATCCGCCCCGCCCGATCATCGCCCTCCAGGAAAACTTCCGGGTAGATCAGGTTAAGGGTGGAAGCCCTGCCCCCCGCCGCCTGCCGCACCCGTTCCCAGTAGCCCCGGTCCTGGGTAAACTGATCGCAGGCGATAACCGCCCAGGCGGAAAGATCGGCCCCCCTGCGGGGCAGGAGCAACTGCGGAATGGCAAGCCCCAGGTCAAGGAGCCTCGCGTGTATGTCGTTCACGGGCCTACTATATCCCAGGGGCCGGGGAAGATGCTACAATTCGGGCGGTCATTGGACGTGTTCGATAATCTGGCCGCTTATTTACTATGGGGAGGATACCGGCATGGAATATGTGCAATTCGGCAAAACCGGCGCCACCGTAAGCCGTCTGGGCTTTGGCGGCGCGGCGCTGGGGGTAAAGAACTACATCCGCCCCTACGACCCCCTGTCCGAAGAATCGCGGGATACGGCGCACAAGGCGCTGGAAACCGCGCTGGAACTGGGCGTAACCTACTTTGACACCGCCCCCGCCTACGGCGACGGAGTTTCCGAGACGATCTTTGGCGATGTGCTGGGGGGGCTGGACCCGGGGCGGATCTTCCTTGCCACCACCTGCGTACCCACCGACTACGACGGGGTCATGCGTTCCGTCGAAGGCAGCCTGAAACGGCTGCGCCGGGACTACGTGGTCCTGCTGCAGATCCACGGCGGCACCTACACCGACGAGCGCGCCCGGAAGATCCTGGCCCCCCAGGGCATGGCGGAGGCCATGGAAAAACTCAAGGCTGACGGCGTGGCCCGTTTTATCGGCTTTACCAGCGAGGACAACAACCGGGCCGCCTTCGACTTTATCGACTGTGGCTGTTTTGACGCGGTACAGCTCTGCTACAACTTCATCTTCCAGCACCCCTACGAGCCCAGCCGCCCCTTCGGTAGCCTCCTGGCCGCGGAAAAACAGGGCCTGGGCATCGCCAGCATGCGGGCCCCCACCTCCGGCGCCTTTCAGCGCTGGATAAAGATGATCCGCCCGGACGACGATTTCGATTACGGCCCCGCGCTTGTCCAGTTCGTGTTCAGCAACCCCCTGGTAGACGTGGTCCTGGTGGGCATGCGCAGCCCGGAGCGGGTCCGGCAGAACGTCGCCATCGCCAACAACCTGGCAGGGCGCATCGATCTGCGCGCCCTCCACCGGCGGAGCGCGGCAGACTCCTAAAAGCCCGTTACCAGGCCCGTCAAGGAAATGAGGGGGGACCTACTGGCGCAAAGCAAGCGTGGCCGGTACAGGCGTTTTGCTCCCCGGTGTTTTTCTGCCTGCCGCAGCATCACCCTATATGCGCCGGCCCTGCCCCCTTGTTCAGCTCCCCCCGCTTCGCTAATATTTTGGTTTGATGCAATATTCTGCCGGGAATGCGGGCCCGGCAGCTTGTTACGCAGGTAAAACGAGGTTTCATGAGAAATTACGCAGTCAGAATCGCCCTTTCCGCCGCTTTGTGCTGCGCCGGGGGGCTGTTCCAGCTCTATGCCCAGGAGATCGTCACCGCCGAACGCTACCTGGAATCCGTTTCCCAGGTCTACGGCGGAATAAAGGACTACGAGGCGCGGGTTGCCATCCGGTCGGGTTCCTCCGACATGCGCGGGAACCTGAGCTTTCTTTCCCCCTCGTTTTTGCGCATAGACTTTACCGATCCCGCCGAGCAGGTAATCGTGTTTAACGGCGACCTGCTGACCGTGTACCTGCCGGGCCAGCGCGCGGTTTTAAGCCAGGCCGTCGCCCGCCGGCCGGGCGCGTCAATGGCCAGCGCCCAGGGGCTGAACCTGCTCAAGCGGAACTATATCCCCAGCTTTCTAAGCGGCCCCGGTCCCGTCCCCCTTGACGAAGGATCGGAAGAACAGGTAATAAAACTCCGCCTTACCCGCCGTTCCGTTTCCGAAGGCTTCCGGGAGATCATCCTAAGCGTGAACCCGGAAAGCCGCCTTATCCGCCGCATAGAAGGCAGAACCATCGCGGAAGGGACCGTGCGCTTTGACTTTGCGGAAGTCAGAACCAATCTGGGGATCCCCGAAGGGCGCTTTATCTACGATTCGCCGGCTTCGGCGTTCATGTACAACGACTTTTTGTTTCGGGACAACGAATAGCGCCGCCGGGTATCGTGCGGATCGGTAAGGAGAAAGCTGTGGATTCCCTGGGTGAAAAATTACGGCAGGCGCGGGAGGAAAAGGGCTGCTCCATCGAGCAGGTAAGCCGCGACACCAATATCGCCGCCCGCTACCTGGAAGCCCTGGAGGCGGAAGATTTTTCCGGCTTCCCCGGCGAACCCTACATCCTGGGTTTCCTGCGGAACTACAGCGAGTACCTGGGCCTGGACGCCCAGGAGCAGCTTTCCCGTTACAGGTCCCTAAAAATACAGGAACAGCCGGTCCCCGTAGAGCAACTGCTCCACTCCCCGGTCCCCGTGCGGAAGATCGTCATAACCGCCGCCATCCTCCTCCTGCTCCTGGGCGCCGGCGGAGGGGCCTACTACTTCGCCACCCGCCCCCCGGCCCCCCGGCCCCCCGCGGCCGAACCCCGGCAGCCGGCGGAGTACTCCATGGGGGCCGAAACCCTGGAGCGGCGCCTTTACACCGGCGACTCCGTCCTCGTTTCGCTGGGGGGAAGCCCCTATAAGCTGATCCTGGCCGGTCTGGGGGAGGCCGTCTCCATCACAAGCCCCCTGGGCCAGTTGATGGTCGATCTGGGCCAGGACGCCGAAATTGACCTGAACAACGACGGGCAGGCGGAACTGCGGGTCATCGCGGCGGAGTTCGCCAAAGGCAACCCCGCCGCCGGGGCCCTGCTGCGTTTCGAGCATATCAGCGCCGCCCCCGCCCCTGTGGCGGCCGCCCCCGCGGACGTTACCACATCCACCGTTATCCCAAGCACCGCGAGCGCCTACCCCTTCACGATCCAGTTGAATTTCCAGGGCTACTGCATGTTCCGCTGGCAGGTCCTCTTTGAGCGCGACCGGCCCGACCGCAACGAACAGTACTTCCAGCGCGGGGAAGAACTCAGCATCCAGGCCCAAAACGGCGTCCGCCTCTGGGCCTCCAACGCCCAGGCCCTAAAACTCCAGGTCATCGGCGGCGGCAGGACCGTGCCCGTGGAACTCGGCGCCGCCGGGGAAGTCGTTGTCGCGGATATCCGCTGGGAACGGGACGCCGACAACTACCGCCTGGTCCTGGCCCGGTTAAACTAAGCCTTGGCCCGCTACTTCCTCGACCCCTTCGGCTGCGCGAAAAACCAGGTAGACGCGGAAACCATCATGGCCCTGCTGGACGGTTCCGGCTGGACCGCCGCCGGAAACCCGGCGGAAGCCGACCTGATCATCGTCAACTCCTGCGCCTTCATACAAAGCGCCAAACAGGAATCCATCAACGCCGTCCTCGCCTGGCGCGCGCAGTACCCCTCCGCGAAGATCCTCCTTGCCGGCTGCCTGGCCCAGCGCTACCCCGAAGAACTCGCCCAGTCCCTGCCCGAAGCGGACGGACTCTTCGGCAACGCCGCCCTGGAAAACGTAGCCGCGGCCGCCTCCGCCCTCGTATCCGGCCCATCAGACGGGGGGGAGCCCCCCCCCTCGCTCCACAAACCCGCGCGCGGTTTTGTTCCGCTGCCCCCCCCTCCTGGGGGAGCC
>JAISMQ010000020.1 GCA_031276685.1 Treponema sp.
ATGAACGATGCCCAGGATCCGGATCAACTGGCCGCTCATCTGGAATACCTTAAAGGTGACGATGGTATCCTAATGCCCTATGTACTCCTTACAGGTGTCCAGGCGGAGGAGTACAACGCCATTATGACCGATATTAATACCGTCATTGAGGAATTCTACACGGCGGTCATCCGGGGCGTCCGGCCGGTGTCCGACACTGCCGCCTTTCTCAACCAGCTTAACAACATGGGTATAAACCGGGCCCAGCAGATTTACCAGGCCGCCTACGACGCCTACCTGCTTAAATAACCTTTTTGTGCTTTACTGTAAGGGCGCCTCTGTTACGGGCGTCCTTTTTAAATTTCACTACCGGGGAGCAGGATTATGGACAAGAATTTAACCGAGGCACTGTCCGGGCAGACGGACAACTACATTTTACCCTTTTTCTGGATGCACGAAGGCAACGCGGGCCGCCTGCGGGATCTGGTGCGGCAGGTTTACTCAAGCGGGGTAAAGGCCCTGTGCGTGGAGTCCCGGCCCCATGAAAAGTTCGGCGAGGAAGAATGGTGGGCCGATATGGAGATCGTCCTGGACGAATCCGCCGCGCTGGGCATGAAGGTGTGGATCCTGGACGACAAGCACTTCCCCACCGGCTACGCCAACGGGCTTATCGAAAAAAAGTACCCCGGACGGCGGAAATGGCAGATTATCGAGCGTCACGCCGACGCGGTGGGCCCCATGCCGGGGGCCTCCATGCTGCTGCCCGATCTTGCCGAAGAAGACGAGCTGCTGGGCGTGGCGGCCTACCCGCGTCCGGGAAAGGACGAGGCGGTTGAATTCGGGCCCGTGAATTTGAGCGGCAAGGTCCGGGGTTCCTTTGTGTACTGGGATATCCCCGAAGGATTCTGGCGCGTCTTTTACTTTATCAAGACCCGGCAGGGAACCCGTGAAACGAATTACATCCACCTTATCGACCGGGAATCGGTGGAGGCGCAGATCGAAGGGGTCTACGAGCCCCATTACCGGAAGCTGGGGAAATATTTCGGCAACACCCTGGCGGGCTTCTTTTCCGATGAACCGAGAATGGGGAACGACTGGAACGACGGGGGCGTTCCTACCTACGGTTTCTACGACAAGCGTCCCGGCATGAGGGGCATGGCCCTGCCCTGGAGCGACGGGCTGTACGCCCAACTGAACGGGCGCTGCGCCGGCAAGGCCCCGGCCGGGTTTGAGGGCTCCCCGGCGCTGGCCTTTCTGGCGGGGCTCTGGTTCGGCATGGGGCCGGAAACGCCGGGAATCCGTTACGACTACATGGACATTGTCTCCCTCCTGTACCGGGACAACTTTTGCCGGCCCATCGGCGACTGGTGCCGCGCCCACGGGGTTGAGTACATCGGCCACGTTATCGAGGAGATGAACGCCCATGCCCGGCTGGGGTACGGCGCCGGCCATTATTTCCGCGCCCTGGACGGGCAGGACATGAGCGGCATCGACGTTGTGCTGCACCAGGTTATGCCGGGTTTCGGGGACCGGACCGTGAGCATGTCCTGCGCCGGGGGCTGGGCCGATCCCGATTTTTTCCACTACGTGCTGGGCAAACTTGGATCCTCCATGGCGCATATCAAGCCTTCCCTTAAAAACCGGGCCATGTGCGAAGTTTTTGGCGCTTACGGCTGGGCGGAGGGCGTCCCGATGATGAAATGGCTTATGGATCACCTGCTGGTCCGGGGGATCAACCGCTTTGTGCCCCACGCCTTTTCGCCTAAATTCCCCGACCCCGACTGCCCGCCCCATTTTGGCGCGGAGGGCCGGGACCCCCAGTTTGAAGGCTTTGGGGAACTCATGGGCTACGTCAACCGCGTGGTCCACCTTCTGGAAGGCGCCGTCCACCAGGCCCCCTGCGCGCTGCTCTACCACGCGGAGGCGGAATGGATAAGCGGCGATGATTGTATGTTTACCCAGGCGCCCGCCAAGATCCTGTGGGAAGCCCACCTGGATTATGACATTCTGCCGCTGGACGCCCTGCTGGAAGGCGCAGCGGTGGAGGATTCCCGGCTGCGGGTACATCAGGAATACTACCGCTGTCTCGTGGTCCCCCGGTCTGCCCTGCTGCCCCCCGGGGCGCTTGCGGCTCTGAACGGTCTGGCGGCGGCGGGCCTTCCGGTGCTTTACGCCGGCGGCGCTCCCGCCGGAATCCGGTCGCCGGAAGTGGTTCCCCTGGAACACCTGGCGGCGGCCATCAGGAAACAGGGTATTGGCGACATTACTGTCAAAGGCGATTTCCCCCTGCTCCGCGTCTCCCACTGGGCCCGCGGGCTGAACCACTTCTTTATGCTGTTCAACGAGGACATCGTAAAACCGGCGGCGACGACCGTCCGCACGCCCTGTTCGGGGAAGTACCTCAAACTCGACCTGTTGAACGGACGGTATTCCGCCCACGAAGGCCCGTCCGTGGCGATCAGCCTTGCCCCCTATCAGTCCCTTGTCGTGGTGTACGGCCCGGAACTTCCGGAACCCAACTGCGCGGAGGCCGGGTACCGTTCCGCCGAAACCCTGGACCTAAGCTGGGACATCGATCTGTACGAAACGGGGACGGGAGCCCTGAACGGGGCCTTTACGCCCTACCGTAAGAACTCCGCGCTGCACAACATCACCGGGGCGGAGGGGAAGCCCGATTTTTCCGGCCGTATCCGTTACCGGGCGGAATTCAGCCTGCAAAAAGCTGAAGGGATCCTGGCCCTGGACTTCAACGCGCCGGGGCAGACGGTCAAGATGAAGCTCAACGGGAAGGACTGCGGCATGAGGATCTGCCCGCCCTATCAGTACGATGTTACCGGCATCGCCAAACCCGGCGCCAACACCCTGGAACTGGAGATAGCCAATACGCTGGTACAGAGCGTCAAGGATCAGTTTTCGTTCTACGTACAGATTCCGCCTTCGGGCTTGCAGGATCCGGTGCGGCTGCTCAGAGGATAGGGGCGGCTGTATTTTTTCCAGGAAGCGATTATAGTGGGGGCCGGAGGGCTAAAAATTTTGGAACATAAAAATATCCGCGAACGCAGCCAGCGGACCGCGTGGTTTCAGGATGCGCGGTTTGGGATGTTCATTCACTGGGGGCTTTACGCAATCCCCGCCAGGGGGGAGTGGGTACGGAGTACGGAGCGCATACGTCACGAAGATTACCTTGAGTACTTTAGGGAATTCGACGCGGCGGAGTATGAACCCAGGGAATGGGCGCGCTTGGCGAAAAAGGCGGGGATGAAGTACGCCGTGCTGACGGCAAAGCACCACGACGGGTTTTGCCTGTGGGATACGAAGCTTACGGATTTTAAGTCCACCAATACCCCTGCGGGCCGGGACATGGTGCGGGAATACCTGGAAGCCTTTCGGGAGGAGGGCCTTAAAGCCGGGCTTTACTTTTCCATCATCGACTGGCGGCACCCGGATTTTCCCCACTACGGGGATCGGCAGCACCCGCTGCGGGACGACCCGGCGGAGAAAAACGACGCCAGGGATTTTAACCGCTACCTCGATTTTATGCACAGCCAGATTCGGGAACTGTTAACCGGCTACGGCAGGCTGGACATCATGTGGTTCGATTTTTCGTATGGCAAGATGAAGGGCGCCGCGTGGAAGGCCCAGGAGCTTATCAGCATGGTCCGTTCCCTTCAGCCCTGGCTTGTCGTGGACAACCGCCTGGAAGGTTCGGGGGAAGAATCCGGAACCATACTAACGGCAAACCCGTCGGATTACGCCGGGGACTTTGCCTGCCCCGAGCAGATGATACCCCCGGGGGGCATTATGAACGAACTGGGGCAGCCGGTCCCCTGGGAAGCCTGCATCACGCTGAACAACCACTGGGGTTACTGCGCGGCGGACTCGCACTGGAAAAGCGCGGACATGGTGATACGCATGCTGGTGGAATGTGTGTCCAAGGGGGGCAACCTTCTCCTTAACGTGGGGCCCGACGCCAAGGGCCGGATCCCCGCCGCCTCCGCCGCTGTTCTGGAAGAGGTGGGCCGCTGGATGGCGGACAACGGCGAAAGCATCTACGGCTGCGGCGCTGCGGCATACCCAAAACCCGAATGGGGCCGCTTTACCCAAAAGGGAAAGAAACTCTACGCCCATGTTTTTGAGCCCCAGGCCGGCGGCGTCTGCCTGCCCGGTCTGGCGGGGAAGGTCGGGGCCCTTAGACTCCTGGCAGACGGCAGCGAGGTACGGGCCGCAAAATACTGGAACCTTGCCGAATACCCGGAGCATGTCTTTTTCCACCTTAACCCCCAGAGCTTTGACAGCTACCCCCTGCCCGATCCCAGGGATACGGTGGTAGAAGTCAGGCTTAAAACTTAAAATTTCACAGGACAAGAACCTTCTTGACCGGGGTACCAGTACGGAGGTCCCGTGGCTGTTCGCTTTCACTCGGTGTATTTTTCCTACCCCTCGACCGTGGAACCTGTGCTGCGGGACTTGAATCTGGAATTCCGCGAAGGCTGGACCGGCATCACCGGGGATAACGGCGCGGGGAAAACAACGTTTCTCATGCTTGCTGCGGGGATCCTGGAACCCCAGGCGGGAAAGATCGAAGGGGCCGGGGGTATTTACTGCCCCCAGCGTACCGATGACCTGCCGGAATTGTGGGAAGATTTTTTTTACGATTCCGGACACGAGGGGGGCCGCCTTATGTCCCGGCTTGGGATCGGCGCCGATTGGCCCTACCGCTGGGAAAGCCTGAGCCACGGGGAACGCAAACGGCTGCAGCTTGGCCTTGCCCTGTGGCGGCGGCCCGCGCTGCTGGCGATTGACGAGCCCACCAACCACCTGGACCGGGAGGCCAGGGCCTTTGTTACATCGGCCCTGGAATCCTACTCAGGCGCGGGATTGCTGGTGAGCCACGACCGCGCCCTCCTCGACACGCTCTGCGGCAACTGTCTCTTTATCCGGCAGGGCACAGCGGTACTGCGGCCCGGCGGCATTTCCCGGGGCCTTGCGGAAGAAGAACGCGAGGCAAAGGAAGCGGGCCGCCTGCGGAAAGAACTGGGCCGGGAGCGGGACCGGATCGCGTCGGAGGCGGAGGCCCGGCGGCGGGCGGTGGAAGGATCAAAGAACCGCCTGTCCAAAAAAACCATCAACCCACGGGATAACGATACCAGGGGCAAGATCAACCTGGCCCGGCTTTCCGGCAAGGACCGGACCGCTGCGGATCAATACAAACGCATGGAAAACCGCCTTGCCCGGGCGGACCAGGCCCTTTCCGCCGTCGATGCCCCCGGCCGGAGGAAGCAGGGCATTACGCTGCCGGCCGCCCTTGCCCGCATGGACCGGATCCTCGCCGTTCCCGGCGGAAGCATCCCGCTGGGCGGGGAGGGGAGGGCGCTTGCCTTCCCCGATCTTGTGATCCGCCCCGGCGACCGGATCGCCCTTACCGGGCACAACGGGGCGGGAAAATCGACCCTGATACGCTATATGCTGGAACAGATCCCCGAACAGACAGGAATACTGTACATTCCGCAGGAGATAAGCGCCGGGGAGGGGAGGGCGGCGCTGGAAAGGATTCTGCGCGAAACGGAACAGAACCGGGGGGAGATTTTGGCCCGCTATTCCCGGCTTGGGTCCGACCCCGCCCTGCTTCTCCAGTCCCGGCTCCCCAGCCCCGGCGAAACCAGGAAGCTCCTTATCGCCTGCGGCGTGTTTAGTAATCCTGCGCTTATTATCATGGACGAGCCCACCAACCACCTGGATCTTACGTCCATCCGCCTTTTGGAAGAAAGCCTGGCGGAAGTTTCCTGCGCCCTGTTCCTTGTAAGCCATGACGATGCCTTCCTGGCCGCCCTGACA
>JAISMQ010000075.1 GCA_031276685.1 Treponema sp.
TACGGCCGCCGGGGAGCCCGGCAGCCTGGTCCGGGATCCCGGCGAAGCTGCGGCCCCGCTGCCGGGGCTGTTTACAGGCTACTGGAAGGACGAGGGGATGACCCGTTCCGCCTGGTACGACGGGGTTTACCATACGGGCGACATGGCCTGGCACGACGGGGACGGCTATTACTGGTTTGTCGGGCGGAACGATGACGTGATCAAGTGTTCCGGCTACCGTATCGGCCCCTTCGAGGTGGAAAGCGCCCTGATGGAGCATCCTTCGGTGCTGGAATGTGCGGTAACCGCCGCGCCGGACCCGGTCCGGGGCCAGGTGGTTAAAGCCACGGTCGTCCTGGCCCGGGGTTACCAGGCTTCGGAGGGACTGGTTAAGGAACTGCAAAACCATGTAAAACGGGTAACCGCCCCCTACAAGTACCCCCGGATCGTGGAATTTGTGGAGGAATTACCCAAAACCATAAGCGGCAAAGTGCAGCGGAACGTGATTCGGAACAGAGATACGGACGGAGGAGGTAAACAGCCATGAATCCCAAGAAACAGATTGTAGAGTGGCACGATTCATATTCAGTAGGCATTCGCCTTGTCGATGACCAGCACAAGGAACTGATCAACCTTACCAACCGACTCCACGAAGCAAGCGTTTTGGGCTGGGATAAGTCCAAGGTTGCCTTTATGAGCGCGATACGCGCCGCTGTAGACTATGTAGGCTATCACTTTAGTACCGAAGAAAAGATCATGAAACGGGTAAACTACCCGGATTACAAAAACCACAAAAAAGAACATGCGGATTTTGTCAAAGAAGTACTCCGCCAGGTTCAGGACTTCCAGGCGGGCCAAAAGGTCAGCGCCAACGATTTTGTCGTGTTCCTTAAAGAATGGGTCCTGGCCCATATTGCGGTCTGCGACAAGAAAATGGGGATCTACCTTGTCAAGCTGAAGCGGGAAGGGGCCCTGCACAGCATTACGATGAAGGTCAGACAGGAAACCCCCGCAGCCAGCGCGGAAGGCAGACGCCTCGTGATACAATAATGAAAACGCTTACCCGCTCTGGGCCGCATGAGGCCGCCGCTTCAGTTCATAGCACCGCTTTCTGGCGCAAAAGGTGGAATGTCCGGGGCTTGTATGTTCTTTTGCTCATTCCCCTGGTATATGTCATCATCTTTAATTATACCCCCATCTACGGTATTCTGATGGCCTTTAAGCGTTTCCAGCCGCAGTTTGGAATATGGCGCAGCCCCTGGGTCGGTTTTTACAATAGAGAAGCGAATCGCGGTGGTAAAGAGTTTAAGCCCCGCAGAAAAAGTGCGGGCCGTTAGCCTTCTGGGGTACGGCCCGGTGGCCTTTAGCCAGAACTATGGAATCCTGGTGGCATCTCTTCCCCGGGACCTGCCTACCGCCTATACCAACTGTCTGGCAATCTCACTGGAAAGCCTGGCCTAAGCGCCCTGGTTTCCGCAGCCGCGATTTCTTGCGCCCGCAGGGCCCGTCGGCGCTGCCCGTGCCGGGGCCTTAACGCAGCGAGTTGTAGAGAAGCGCAAGGGCGCAGATAAGGGCAAGGGCGGCGACCAGGTAAAGCCAGAACGGCAGCGTAAAAACCTGTCCCCGGGCCCGTCTTCGGCCCCGAAACGCGCCCCGTGCAGGTTTTGTTTCAAATTTCCCGCCGGAACCGCCCCCCAGGCTGCCCGATGCGGCGGAATAGCCGCAGGCCGGGCAGCCCCCGGCAAATTCCTCCTCTTTTCCGGTAAAGCCGCACTTTGGACAGCGGACCGAGGCAAAAAAACGCCCGCATACGGGGCAGTTCTTTGCCGTCTTGTCTACTTCGGTACCGCAGTTATCGCAGAAAAAACGGGGTTTTTTTGTGCCCATTGTCGATCCGCCCCGTTGCTACAGGTTTTAGGGCTTGTCCGCCTTGGGTTTGGGGGCGCTTTCGGCGCCCTTGCCGGCGGCGGCAGGTTTGGCGGGCTCCGATCCGGCGGCCCCCGTCCCGGCGGCCGGAGTCCCGGCAGCCGCCGTTTTGCCGTTTTTTTGCGCTGCGGGCGAAGCCGGGGTCTTGCCGGAACTTTTGTTCTTGTCGGTAACGTAAAAACCGGAGCCCTTAAAAATGACCCCGGTACCACCGTGGATAAGGCGGCGCACCTCTTTGCCGCAGAGCGGGCAGATTTTAACTGGCTCATCGCTCATATTTTGAAAAACGTCAAATGTGTGACCACAGGTTTTACATTCGTATTCGTAGGTAGGCATAGTTGTCCTTTAGCCGCTTCCGGAATTCTATTCCGTAGCCAGTTTTCCCTGTGAATATACTGAAAACAGGTTAAAAAGTAAAGCAATACCGTCTTCGTCCAGGGGGGGGCTGCGCAGCGTAAGAAAGACCCCCTCCTGTTCCAGGGGCCGGGTAAAGAGTATGCTCAGAAGTTCGAACATCCCCGGGTCTATGCCCTCCTGGTTACCGGCCCGGAAGATGAAAAGCCGGGCTGTGGAAAACAGAGTCATCATGGTGCGGGCGTTGGCCTCTGACGGGACTTTGATACGCATCTTAATCTCGTGCAGGGGCCCGGCGGGATCCGGAGCCGCCGGGGGCAGCTCCATAAAGCCGAGCATAAGCTGTTCGGCAGGGATACGCAGGGGGATACGCAGGGCGCTTAAAAAACG
The DNA here is from genome assembly GCA_031276685.1 of Treponema sp. Lineage (GTDB taxonomy): Bacteria > Spirochaetota > Spirochaetia > Treponematales > Breznakiellaceae > JAISFT01. Next base: position 2,650 of record JAISMQ010000075.1, read on the forward strand.
GTCCAGGTACCCGGCGGGGCTTTCCATCCACAGGGCCAGGCAGGACCCCTCGCGGAAGGCGTTGAAGCCTTCGGGAACCTCGATCCCCGGCCCCTGGACAAAGGGGCCGGCCGCCAGCTCGGCTGCTTCCCACGCTTCCCGGGCCGCAGCCGGGGCCACGGCGGCAAAAACCTGGCTGGAACTAAGGGTCAGGGAAAGACGGTAGGCGGAAGAGTACCAGAAGAATTTTCCGGAGGCGGCCCGCCGCCGCTTCCACTCCTTGCTCATGCCAAAGGCAAAGCTGGCCCGCGCGCTGGGGTAGTCCCCCCAGGTTACGGCCCGGATACCCCGCCCGCTTTCCGGGGAGTACAGAGCCGCCATGGCAAAGCTGGTCTTGTCCAGAATTTCCCCTATCTGGGCGGAACTGTACCCTCCGATATTG
>JAISMQ010000087.1 GCA_031276685.1 Treponema sp.
GTCTCAAGTAAAGACGCGCCGGGATGCAAAGAGGCGGAGGTTATCCTGGCGGGCCCCACCTGCGACAGCATGGACATCCTCTACGAGGATTACAAATACCGCCTGCCGGTGGACCTGAAGATCGGCGACCGCCTCTACTTTCTTAGCACCGGGGCTTACACCGGCAGTTACGCCTCCGTGGGCTTCAACGGCTTTCCCCCGATAAAAACCTACATCATGTAAGCCCCGGCGGCCCGGCCGGGCCGCTAAAACAGCGCGGCCCCGTCGTTTCCAAGCGCGTCCCGCCGGGGCCTACCGGGGCCCCGGTGGGGCGCCTCTGCGGGCTGCGTTGGCTGCTGGGAGGACGGCGGCCTGCCGGGACCCCGGCGGGGCGCCTCTGCGGGCTGCGTTGGCTGCTGGGAGGACGGCGGCCTGCCGGGGCCCCGGCGGGGCGCTTCCGCAGGCTGTGCGGGCTGCTGGGAAGACGGCGGCCTGCCGGGACCCCGGCGGGGCGCTTCGGCGGACTCCGGCTCCAGGACCGGGGGACGGAGGCCCGGCCGGGCGGCGGGATCCGGCTGGGGGGCGGGGGAAACCGGCCTGGCGGAAGCGGGCGCGTGATACGCGGGCTCCGGGCTGGCGGAAACGGGCGCGGGGCGCGGGGAAGCGGGCTCCTGATATTCCGGGGGCCAGACATCCGAAGGCGCGTCCGGCGCGGGGCCGAAAGCCGCCGGCTGGGGGGCCGAAGGATCGGAAACCGCAGGGCCGGGGGCCACAGCGCCGGAAACCGCAGGGCCGGGGGCCGCAAGACCGGGGGCCGCTCCCCCGGAACCAGGGGCTGCGGAGCCGGACGCCGCCGGGCCGGGGAATTCCCTGCCGGGGAAGATGATCTTCCGCAACTGCCCATCGATCTGTTTGGCGAAAGCGGGGTTCTGTTCCAGGTAGTCCCGGGCGCTGTCCCTGCCCTGCCCTACTTTTTCTTCGCCGTAGGAGTACCAGGCGCCTTTTTTGTCGATAAGCCCGTACTTTACCGCCCCGTCCAGCAGGCTGGCGGACGCGGAAACCCCCTTGCCAAAGATCACCTCAAGATCCGCCTTGCGGAAGGGGGGGGCCACTTTGTTTTTTACGACCTTGACCTTGACCCGGTTCCCCACCGCGTCCGCGTCCTTCCCCCCCTCGATGGTTTCGGTCCTGCGGACTTCCAGCCTAAGGGACGAGTAAAATTTTAGGGCGTTGCCCCCGGTGGTAGTCTCCGGGTTTCCAAACATGATCCCGATCTTCATGCGGATCTGGTTGATAAAGATAAGGACCGTGCGGGATTTTCCGATGATCGCGGTCAGCTTCCTCATGGCCTGGCTCATCAGCCGGGCCTGGAGCCCCATCTGGGCGTCGCCCATGTCACCGTCAATTTCCGCCTGCGGGGTCAGGGCCGCCACGGAATCCACAACGATCACGTCCACCGCCCCGGACCGGACCAGGTTTTCGGTGATCTCCAGGGCCTGTTCGCCGGAATCGGGCTGGGAAACCCAGAGTTCGTCGATGTTGACCCCCAGGTTCTTGGCGTATATCGGGTCCAGGGCGTGTTCGGCGTCCACAAAGGCCGCGATACCCCCCAGTTTCTGGGCTTCGGCGATGGCGTGAAGCGCCAGGGTGGTCTTGCCCGACGATTCCGGGCCGAAGATCTCGACGATCCGGCCCCGGGGGTAACCGCCTATCCCCAGGGCTTCGTCCAGCAGGATGGCCCCGGAGGGGACCACCTCTATTCCCGTATTGTAAGCGGTGTTCCCCAACTGGATGATGGAACCCGCCCCAAACTGTTTGTCGATCTGGAGCCGGGCGGCTTCCAGGGCTTTCTTTTTTTCCTCCGCAGAGGCCAGGGGATCGCCCCTGGTTTTTTCGACTTCGTTGGCCTTTGCCATGTTTACCCTCCCTTACTATAAGGCTCCGCCGCGCATGGTGATTCGGTATTTCCGGAAAAATAGTCTTTTTTTCCATTTTTTTCTACGGTATGCCGCAGGGCCGGCGCATATACATGGCAATATTGCGGTGGACAGGGAAACCGGGGGAAGCAAAACGTCTATGCCGGCCACGGTCTGGGTCCTTATATTTTGGACGCCTTCCATGTAAACTTGGAACATAGGGGAAGGTACATGAGGGACTTTATCATTACCGCCACCCGGTCCATGCAGGATTACGCGGCGCGTGTAACGGGGCATCTTTCAAAATTTGCCACGTTTCAGCAGCCGGCCCAGCCGATGGCTCAGCCTACGGCTGCGGAGATGGACGGGGCGAAATTGCTGCAGACCGACCGCTTTGCCGACGGCGAAATGGAGGTGATGCTTACCAACTCCGTCCGGGGCAAGGATGTGATACTTTTCACAAGCTGCGCCAGGAACGAGGCGGGGATTGGGGTAGAAGAAGCCAAGATCGAGCTGTACCACGCGGTGGACGCATTAAAGCGCTCGCGGGCGGAGCGGATCATCGTATTCGAACCTTACGTTTCCTGCGCCCGTTCCGACCGTACAACCCGCCGCAGTTCCGTCGGGCTCTGGGTACACCTTAAGATCCTCACGAGCCTGGGGGTCCGCCAGTACGTTACCTACCAGCTCCATTCGGACAAATCCCGGTCGATGGTGGATCCTACTATCTGCACGGTGGACGATGTGCCCGCCCTTACCCTGCTGAAACGCCACCTCTGCGACGCCTACATTCAGAACCTTGACTACCTGGAAAAAGTGGTCCGTACCAACTGGGCCTTCTGCTCGGTGGACGCGGGGGGGGAAAAACTCGCCAGGGATTTTGCCAATTCCTTCGGGGCCCCCCTGGTAGTGGCCCACAAACAGCGGGACTACTCCAAGGCCAACGCCATCGAGTCCATCAACATCCTTTCCGCCGAACCGCTGGAGGGGAAGGCGCTGTGGATCGTGGACGACATGGTGGACACCGCCGCTTCGGTGGAAAGCCTTATCCGGGCGCTGGGGCCCCACAAGCCCCGGGAGATCAACATTATCGCGGTCCACGCCCTGTTCTCCCCCCCGGCGGCCCGGCGGCTTATCGGGCTTTCCGAGGAGGGGCTCCTCAACCGGGTCATGGTCAGCGACACGGTCTACTGCGCCCGGTCCCTGCTGGACGATTCGGCGCGGGAGACCGGAAAGGCGTCCGGCATGCCCAAGCTGGAGGTCGTGCCTTCGGCGGAGCTTTCGGCCAGAATTATCAGGACGATCATTACCAACAACTCCATGACCAAGATGCTGCGGCCCTTCGATGCGCGGATCTACCTAAGGTCCCCCAAGCTGTTCAACCAGTAACGCGGAATCACGAACCCCGCCCCGGGGCGTCTCCCGGGCGTCCCGAGGCGTCCCGCCACGCGGGGCTGCGGGGGCGCTACAGTTCCTTTGTGTCGAGGATGATGGTAACGGGGCCGTCGTTGGTGTAACGCAGTTCCATGCTGGCCTGGAAAACCCCGGTCCGGCAGTCAAGGCCCCGCTCGCCGAGTTTCCGCGTAAAGTACTCGTACAGGGCGCGGGCCGCGCCGCTTTCCGCCGCGTTGCCATAAAAAGGGCGCCGCCCCCTGCGGGTATCGGCCAGGAGGGTGAACTGCGACACCACGAGGACGCCCACGGGGGCTTCCGCAGGGGCGGGGTTGTCCCCGGCCCGGCCTTCCGGGACATGGGTCCCGGCCCCGTTTTCCGGGACGAGGTCCTTGATCGACAGGTTCATCTTCCCCTGGCCGTCGTCAAAGATCCGCATATAGGCGATTTTTTCGGCCAGCCTGTCGGCGTCCCGCTCCGTGTCGCCTGCGGCAACCCCCAGGTAGACCAGCAGCCCCCGGCCCACCTGCCCGTACAGGTTCCCCCCCACGCGGACGGAGGCGTCCAGAACCCGCTGGACTACGGCCTTCACAGTGGGCCGTCCACCGCCAGGCTCTGGTGAATGGCGACGCCCTCCAGCCGGATGGTTTCGCCCCGGCCGCCGGAGACGGGCACGATCCTCCCCAGAAGCTCCAGGGGCTGTTCCGGGTTGACCGTCAGGGCCCTGTCGAACACAACGGGCACAATGCCCTCCAGTGACTGGCGGGTATCGTAGCCGATAAGGAACTCGAACGAGGTCTGGGACGGGGACAGTTGGATATTCGCGGCCATGCCTTTCCAGATCACATGGCAGCCCCGGTAAAGCGCGGGATCTTTGACGGCCTCCGCGTAGGCAAAGTTATCCTGCCGCCTAAAGCTGTCGAAGCCGGGGATCTCCATGTAGGACATTACCAGCCGGGCCTTGGCCTTGATCCCCTCGGATGCGTTGGATTCGATAAGCCGGTTAAAGCTAAGCCGGGCCATCTCGTCCCGGTATTCGGTAAACAGGGACAGCCCCTGCTCGTAGGTCTCCAGCACCTGGTTCCGGGTCAGAATGTAGCGGTAGGCCCCCCCGGTTTCCACGGGCTGGCGGCGGTCATCGGCCTCCAGGGCCGAACCGGCGACAAGGGCCCGCGGGCCCCGGCTTCCCGGCAGCGCGATAACCCGGAACCGGACCAGCGCGAAGAAGGCTATGGCGAGAATCCCGACGGCGGCAAGGCCGGAAAGGGCGATCCGGCGCGGGTCGGGGGGGACCGGGGGCAGGGGGGGGTACAGCCGGCGGAGCTCCCCGGACTCGATCCACTCGGTAAGCCGGTCCCGCCCGGCGTAACGGCGGATAACGGCCAGGGCTTTCCGGGCGATGGAATTCCTGGGGTCTATATCCTGAACGTCCAGGTAGATGTCTACCGCCCGGTCCGTTTCCCCCCGGCGCAGGTGCAAAACCGCCATCCCCAGGAGGGCATTCGGATCCCGGATTCTTACATCCCGGGCCAGTTTGAAGTAGGTAAAGGCGCCCATAAAATCGCCGATCCTGAGACAGGAAACCCCAAGGATGTAGTAGTACCGGAAGGAATCGTGGAACCTGTTTACCTCCGGCTCAAGAGTCTTGATGGCGGCGTCGTGGTCCCCCTTCCGGGCCAGGCGGATGGCCTTGGTCAGGATTGGATGAAGCTTCATAGGGCTAGGGATAACGGGATTTTATACGGGCCAGATCCTGCTCAATACTGGTTATCTCGTCATCGTTCATGGGTACCCCTAACTCCAGGTATTCTTCCGCACGATCAATAATATCCCTAAGGGCGTTGTAATCGGAACGGGCAATCGCGGGGTTTACATTTGGCAGGGCCCCCGTCCTCGCGGCTATCCCCGCCAGTGGGACCGGCGATTCTTCCAGGGAAGAGCTGAGGGCCCGGCCCTCCGAGGGGCTGAAGGCGACAAAGCCCCTCGTGTCACGGGAGGCCAGGAGCAGGAAGAAGGCGGCGCTTTCCCCCGCGTTGATCCGCACCGGCTCGTAGTAGTAGGCCACTGCGGAATCCCTAATCGAATAGGGGGGGTTGTTGAACTTCCGGCCCTGGACAAAGTCAAGGGACCAGGGGGCGTCGTTCAGCCGCTTCCAGTTGGCAATGTGGACCAAATCCGGAACCCGGTCCACGCCGGAGCTAAGGCTCCCCATCAGCGCGGGGCCGTCGGCGGTACCGGAAATCCAGTACCCGTCAAGGCCGGCCTCGGCGTTGAAGACGATCTCCTCCTGGATCATCCGGCCGTCGGTGACAAAGGGGGTCATACCCGATTCCCCCAGCTTCGTATCCAGCAGGAGGCGCAGCCCGGCCTGGACCCGGCGCTTGCCCTTGTTTTCAATACGGAAGCTGATCTTAACGCCGTTGGCAGCCTGGGAAGTCCCGGTACGGATAAACGTGAACTCCTCCGTCACGATAAGCGCGGCGGATTCAAAGATAAGGGCGGGCTGCCTGGCCGTCCCCCCCTCGCGGATGTTGAATTCGCCCGATTCCCCCAGGCGGTAAGTTTTGTTGTCCAGGCTCAGGGTTAGCACGCTGGTCCGGGGATCCTGGTCCATGAACAGGGCCTCGTACCGTTGGCGCGCCGGATCGGTCATGTAGTACAGGGAAAACCGGCCAAGGACGGGGTTAAGCGCCAGGCGGACAAAACCGTCTTCGTACTCGGCGCCGGACGCGGGAAGGGCCAGCGCGAACACAAGGAAGGCCAGGACCGGGCGTTTTGCGAATACCATACTAATACCCCTCCCCGGGGGAAGCCCCCTCGACATAGGGCCGCAGGCTGTCGACCAGCTCGCGCGCGGAAGAGCGGACGGCTTCCATCCTCCGCCGCCGTTCCGCGTCTTCGCCAGGCTGCGCGCCGGGCCCTGCAAGGCCGCGGTACTCCAGCAGTTCCGTCTCCAGCTGGCGTATCCGGTCTTCCGCATCCGCCAGTTGGCGGCGGTACTGGGCGTTCGCGGTGTCCAGATCTTCCAGCCGGGAATCCTTGAGCAATTCGGCGATCCGTTTTTGATAGGCGATAAGGGCCTGATCGTAGGACCGTTCCCGGCGCTGGTACTCCTCGATAGCCTTAAGGGATTCCTCGTGGCTCCACTTGAGCAGGTTGAGGAGTTCCTCTTCGATTTTTTTCTGGTGGATCAGCGCAAGCCGGTACGAGGACGCCTCGAATTTGGCGCTCCGGGGGTAGTCCTGGGTAACGATGCTGAAGACCTCCCTGGCGTAGTCCAACTGGCCCATGGCGTAGAGGCATTCCCCCATCCAGTAGAAGGCCGCGGATTTGCGGGCCGCCGCCTCGCTGGCGGCGGGGAGCAGGGAGCCTTCCCCGATGCCGTCGGCGTAAAGCTTGAGGAGCAGCAGGGCCTCCTCGTAGCGGCCCAGGTAGTACAGGGCGCGGCCCTTGTGGTAGGGGACTTCCCGCAGGCGCTTGCTTTCCGGCGCGACCCGTTCCAGCGCGTCGATGTCCTGGACGGCCCCGGCGTAGTCCTTGGCGGAAATTTCCGAAAGGGCGATCCAGTACAGGGCTTCCGCCTTTAACTCCGGGTCTTCGGCCTCCTCCTTGGAACGGCGGAATTCCGCGATAGCCTCCCGCCAGCGGCTCTGCTGGTAGAATTCCAGGCCCCGGCGCAGCCGGGTATAGCCGGGCGCGGGACCCTCCTCCTGGGCGGCGGATACGGCGGCCAGACGGACATCCTCTTCAACAATGGCGGATTGGGCCCCGCACCAGGCGGCCGGCAACAAAAAAAAGCACAGACCGCAGAGGGGAAAGAGGGCTGCCCGTTTCATCATCCTAACTCCTAAAGGGTTCTCCCTAGAATTTTCGGTATGACGCGGACGAAAAATAAGGGTTTACGCGCCCGACAGGACCCTGACAAGCCCTTTTTTATCCTGAGTCCGGAAAAAAGCCGAGCCCGCGACCAGCACATCGGTACCGGCGGCCCGGACTGCGGCCGCAGTTTCCGGGTTTACCCCCCCGTCCGCGCCGATTCGGTAGGCGTAGCCCCCCTCCTCCCGCAGTTTTGCGAGCAGGCGGACCTTGTCCAGGCAGCGGGGGATAAGGGTTTGGCCGCCGAAACCGGGATTGACGGTCATGACCAGGACATAATCGACAAAGGGCAGAAGCTCCCCAAGGGCGGAAACGGGGGTGGAGGGTACCAGGCTTATGCCCGCCTTCTTCCCCAGTTCCTTGATCCGCTCCAGGATCCTGTGCGCGTGGACAACGGCCTCGATGTGGAAGCTGATCTGATCCGCGCCGGAAGCGGCGAACAAGGGGATCAGGCTTTCCGGCGCTTCGGTCATCAGGTGGACATCAAAAAAAGCCCCCGTCAGGGGCCGCAGATCCTCCACCAGCTTGGGCCCGAAGGTCAGATTCGGCACGAAGCGGCCGTCCATCACGTCCAGATGCGCCCAGGGGGCCAGGGATGCGTCAATTTCCCGGACGGCCCCGGCAAAGTCGGAAAAATCCGCCGAAAGAAGCGACGGCGCCACAATGACGGTACTCATAAGCGGATCATACGGGGACGGGGCCGCCTTGTAAAGCTTGGGGGAAGGCGGCAGACTGGGCAGAGCTATGAAGTACCGTTGCGTGTTGTTTGATCTGGACGGCACCCTGGTAGACACCATTGCCGACATCGCCCTGTCCATGAACCGGGCCCTGGAGGAATCCGGCTTTCCGCCCCGGGACCCTGCGGAGTACCCCGCCCTGGTCGGCCGGGGGATACGGAAGCTGGCCCTGGACAGCCTGCCGGAAGAAGCGCGGAACGGGGAAAACGCCGATCTGGTGGCGGAAGCGGCGGCGCGGTTGTACCGGGAACGGCCCGTGGTCCACTCCAAACCCTACCCCCGGATCCCCGAACTGCTGTCCGAACTGTCCCGCCGGAAGATCCGCCGGGCGGTCCTGAGCAACAAGCCCGATCCGGTAACCGGGATGGTTATCGCGCAGCTCTTCCCCGCGGGAAGCTTCGACACGGCCCAGGGGGAGATCCCGGGGGTCCCCCGGAAGCCCGACCCCGGCGCGGCCTGGGACATGCTGGTGCAACTGGGCTGCACCCCCCGGGAGGCGATCCTGATGGGGGATTCCGAAGTCGACATGGAAACCGCCCGGAACATCGGCTGCTTCCCCCTGGGCGTCAGTTGGGGCTTCCGTTCCCGCCAGGTCCTGGAAGGGGCCGGGGCCGCCCTGATCATCGATGACCCGCTGGATCTTCTGCAGCTTCTCTAGCCGCCCTCTGCAGAGTACAATAGGTACATGACAACCGACGACCCCAGGGTGGAACAGAACCTTTCCGAACTAGCCCTGGCGCTGGCAAAAACCGATGACGCCGCGCTGATCGGGAATTTTCTGCGTGGCATCCTGACCCCCGCCGAAACTGCGGACATTGCCGCCCGCTGGGCCCTGGTCAAGGATCTTGAGGCCGGCCGCTCCCAGCGGGAGATCGCCAAAAACCTGGGCATTTCGCTGTGCAAAATAACCCGCGGCTCCCGGGAGCTTAAAAAACCCGATTCCGCGTTCCGGCGCATGCTGGGGTTACGATGACAGGTACCGCCGGAAAAAGTGACCGCCCTCTTAGTCTATGGCCCACACCAGGAGGCCGCTAAGGAGGGCCGCCGCCGGTACCCCCACCAGCGTAAACGTCTTCCAAAACCGCGAGCTTCTTTCGTATTTCGCCGATGAACCTCCTCGCCCTAACGGGCGAGGTATCGTGTAGGCGCTACATTGTTTTCGAGGTTCGTTCTGTAAGGAACTTATCTACGTGTGGGGTCTACTACCATTTTTTGTTGGCGTTACCTATTCTAACCGCCCTAAAGCTCCCCCGCGAGCCGGCGAGCGGGTTCCTGGGTATTAGACCCCACTGCGAATAAGGCCGATTGCGTCCTGTAGGTTTCGGACATTTCGGTCAGCCGCGCCTTACAGAACAAAACGGTGGCGGAACACAATCTTGAGGATTTCATACACGGGAACCTCCTTGAAAAAGGTGACTGGCACCGTTGCGGAAGAAAAGCCTTTACCGGGGGAAATTTTCTTTTGTTACATTTTCATCGTATGCAACGGTTTCTTCGGCTCTATTGTCAATGATGGCGTGGCCCCATGGTTCATTCGTGGCCTTGGCTTCATTTTTGTTGGTATCATCGGTGTTACCGTATATGGTTCCCCCATCTACGATGAACGAAGTACCATTGCCCACATAAACACCGCCGCCCCTAGCCCCCGCCGTATTACCGGCAATGGAGCCGCCTGTCATGGTGAACGAAGCGCCCTCCATCAAATAAAGACCGCCGCCCCAGCCCTTGGTCTGTGAAGACTCCTCCACCCTAGTGCCGCTGATGTCGCCACCCTTCATGGTAAGCGACGTACTGCTTCGTATATG
>JAISMQ010000125.1 GCA_031276685.1 Treponema sp.
CATCGGTATTCTTAAAAGGACCCTCCTGGTGGTTCTGTTTTCCCTGGCCCTGGCCTTTTTTACCCTGCTGATGGATACGCTGCTGGTGAAAAACCGGGAGCCCCGGGAAGTACCGCAAAGCCCGGCCCCCGGAAATTCGGGGAAAGCGCCGGAGCCCCCCCGCGCGGACGCGCATGAGGAAGCGCCGGATACGCCCGAAACAGCGGAAAGCTGGATGCCGCCGGACGATGACGACGAAGACGATATGCCGGATTTCGACGGGGACGGGGACGAAGCGCCCGGCTTCGACTTTAACGGCGGCGGGGACGAGCCGGATTTTGATGCCGATGATGAAGCGCCGGATTTTGACGACGGCCCCGCCCCGCAGGAAAGAGCGGCCCCGCAGGAAAGCGCAGCCCCTGGGGAAAGAGCGGCCGGGGATACGCCGCAGGGCCTTTTCTCCCCCCGCGGCGGCATCGGCTGGAACGCCTACACGGAGGAGCGGCTTGAATCGGAGCTGCACCGCTGCGCTTCCACCGAACAGGACCTTGCGCTGATCCTGGCGGAAATTAAAGAACCGGAAAACATCAAGGCCGAACTGTTCCGCCTTTTTTGCCAGGAGGCAGTGCTGTACTTTGAACACCGGGATCTGATCTTTGAAAACGGGGATCAGGGTATTGCGGTTATCTGCCCCGGTTTTGGCCTGGAACAGGCATTTACCAAGTCGGAGGAATTCAACAACCGCGTCCTGGGCAAGCTTGCCCAGGCGTCCGGCGCGAAAACAGACCTGCGTTTCGGCATCAGCTCCCGCGCCGGGCGCCTTATCGACGCGGGGCGGATCGCGCTGGAAGCCGGGGAGGCGCTTAAAAGGGCATCGGGGGATCCGGCGTCCCATATCGTGGCCTTCAAAAGCGATCCCGAAAAATACCGGCAGCACGTCGCCGGACGCCGCCCCTAAGGGCGACGCCTTTAAGGGCGACGCCCCTAAAGGCGACAGCCCCGGCCGCCCCCTCCCCTTTTTGCCCGCCGATTCCGCTTGTTACACGTTTTTACGAGGCCCGGTCGGGCCGCAGGATCTCCGCGCCGTTGCGGTAGACATGGCGGGGGCTTGATCCTTCTTCCGCGTAGTAGTGAACCAGGACCCGGACTACCTGCTCCAGGCTGCCGGGGGCGTCGGGCTCCTGGCAGCAGAACAGGGCCAGGCCCGCGCCGCGGCCGGATTTGCGGAGGGCGGCGGCGGGGTTGGCGGCGTCAAGGTCGCGGGTGACGGAAAAGACGAGCGAGACGATGTCCGACTCGTCCAGGCTGTTGCGGGCCAGAATCTCGTCGTAAAGGGCGGCGGTCTGGCACTGGATGTCGTCGGCCCGGTTAAGGCACCGGGCGGCCCCCCGCAGGGCGTAGAGTCTTTTCACAGCTTGCCTCCTTGGGCAGCAGCGCCGCAACACCGGGCGCGGCGTAGCGGCGGGTTATGCGTTCCCCCCGGCCAGGGACCGGATAAGGGCGAGGGCGGTGGCCATAAACAGCCCCAGTGCGCCGAGGGCCAGAAAGCCCAGGGATCCTACGAGGAACAGGGGCCGGCGGCGGCGCAGGCAGAACCAGAGGCCCGCGAAAAAACGGTACAGGGACAGGATTGCGAGGGCTACGCCGCCGTAGACGGCCCACTGGATAAGCCCCAACAGGGCGGTATCATCTTCTTCGCGCCGGACGGCCAGGGCATAGAGGGCAAGGGCGGCGGCGCAAAACAGAAAAGACAGCAGGACGGCCCCGTTGAGCAAGGCCAACAGGAGGGGGCCGGGGGTCCCGCCCGGCTTTTCCCTGCCGCGGCCTGTTCCCGCAGGGGATTTGTTCATTCACGGTACTCCGTGATATTATTCTAGGGGAAGGGTACGGGCCGTGTCCATTAAATGTTCGGGACGGGGATGATGCGGAAATTTTTTGTCGTTTTTTTTATCCTGCTTGCGCTGGGCGGGGCGGTTTTCTTCCTGGGCTGGGTCCAACTGGAAGTTCCGCCGGGTTCTTACGGGGTTTTGCGTTCGAAAACCCACGGCCTTGACGGATCCCCGATCCGCGAGGGGGAATTCCGCTGGGTCTGGTACCGGCTTATCCCCGGCAATACGGATATCCAGGTGTACCGCCCGCCCCGGGCGGAGCGCCGGGTAAACCGCCGGGGGACCCTCCCTTCGGCGGAGGTGTACGCGGCCTTCGCGGCGGCGGACGCGGATTTTAGCTACGAATTCGAGGCGGTCCTGTCCTTCCGCCTTGACGGGGATTCGCTTGTCCCCCTGATCCGGGAATGGGACGTTCAGAACCAGGCGGAACTGGATGCCCGGGCCGCTTCGCTGGCGGAGGACCTTGAGGCATTCGTCCTGCGGCGTCTGGAAAACCTGGGGGACAACGCGGAAGAACTGCGGCGCGTCCTGGAAACCGGGTCCAGCGCCGCGCTGGAGGGGGAGGTCCGCGCGAATTTCCCCCAGATTCGGGACTTTTCCTGCCGTATGCAGGCGATCAGTTTCCCCGACTTCATGCTTTACGACAAACTGCGGCAGCTTTACGCCGATTACCTGGACGGGCAGCGGGCCTATGTCCTGGCGGCGGCGGACAGCCGCGCCGAGCGGCACATCGATTCGCGGTTCCGGCTGGACGAGCTTGCCGCTTACGGGGAGCTTCTAACCCGGTACCCGGCGCTGCTTGAGTACCTGAAGCTGGAGGCCAAGTAACTCTGGCGAACAGCG
>JAISMQ010000155.1 GCA_031276685.1 Treponema sp.
ACCCAAAACTCTGGGAAGCCGGGGGCATTTCCTATACGGATCTTATCACCCGCCTTATAGAACTGGCGGTAAGCCGCTTCCGCAAGGAGCAGGGTATCGCCACCTCAAGGTTCTAAAAACCCCGCCCGTACCGCAGACCCGTGCCGTGCAGCAACAGGCTGTTGGGCGGCACAGGAGTTAAAATCTTTGCAGATTTCTTGAAAAAGACTTTGCAACGATCAAAAAGTTACCGATGCTATGAAATATATGATAATGGATGTTGAAAAAACTACCTATGAATATTATTCCCATTGGACCGGCGTAGAAATGAGCCCGGAGAAACAAGGGACTGTTTTCAATTATAACCCGGAACGGGATATTGTCCCCAGGGGTTATGCCCAATCAAGCGATGTCTATGTTTTCTGTAAAGACAATTTCACGGTTGTATCGTATGGAAACAGGGCAAAAGAAAAGATTGAGAAAACAAAAGGCGGTATAGAAAAAAGCAACGGTGTTGACGTTTTAAGAACGCTGCTGGAAAAAACCTTTTTAGCAAAGGCGGGTAAAAATATAAAGTACATATACAGAAACAGGCTGGAAAGCCCGCTGCCGGCGGTAATATTAAATGCCGGTCATTGTGAATTGTTTCTGGATTTTTTCAGGAAAAATAATCCGAATGATCGGGATTATTCCTGGGTAAGGGAATACTTTCTGGAACTGGCGTCAAAAAATTACTGCCATGGAATAATCCTGGACAACAAATTGGTCAGCGCCACGGACGCGCCGGACATGCCGTATATGCAGGAATTGGTCCAGGAAATAGGCATAAACACGCTAAAGGAATACTGCGGCAAAGGATATGCCCGTGCGGCATGTATTTCACTGATAAATGAACTTTTGCCAAGGAACATTTGCCCCCTATGGTCAACGGGTGAAAACAACATAGCATCGGATCGTCTGGCAAAAAGCATAGGATTTGAGAAACTTGCCGATGTATTGACGATCAATATTCCCGAATAGTTATACCAAGGGTAAAATAATCGCCGTCCTTGCATCGGTAGAAAGCGGCACTGCGCCTAACAGGACTGTTTGCGCTTTTTTGGGGAACAGCCGGGACGCCAAACCCCTTGATGCTGCGCAGCAGCTTCTATACAGCCGGAACGTCAGGCGCCCTTGTCCGGCTTAAGGCCCGGCATGTCAAACTCCGGGGGGATCCTCGTGGGCAGGCCCCGCGAGTCCACAAAGGCCCAGGTTACCTTCGCCTCCACCAGCAGTTCATCCCCCCGCCAGATCTCCTGGGCAATAACACCGCTTACCGCGCCTTTCTTGACAGGCCAGGACTTGATAAGCAGCTTGTCATCGGGCAGGGCGGCCTTCCGGTAGTCAATCTCGATACGGGCCACGTACACCCCGTAACCGGCCTTAATCGCGGCGGGGTAGTCAAAGCCGACATCCTTGAGCAGCTCGTAACGGGCGTACTCCAGGTAGTGAAGGTAGTTGGCGTTGTTGACGTGACCATAACTGTCGCACTCGTAGGTGCGGACCTGTAAAGCGCATTGCGAAATCATAGGGTTACACCACGACAAGTATAGCCGTACGCAGCCCGCTTCTTCAATCCTGGCGCTGAATTTTTGGGCGGGTGGCCCTGCGCCAGAAAACGTGGTAGGCTGGCCTATGTGGAAGTTCTGTCCCTCCTGCGCCTCCCCCGCGATTCAGTTTGACGGGTCCCATAGGTTTTCCTGCCCGGACTGCGGTTTTGTCTACTACCACAACACCGCCGCCGCCACGGGCTGCATCATCCGGAGCAGGCGGGGTATCCTGCTCCTGGTGCGGGGCAAAGATCCTGCCAGGGGCAAGCTGGACATACCCGGCGGCTTTGTTGACCCCGGCGAGGGGGCCCTGGACGGCCTGCGCCGGGAACTGCGCGAAGAAATCGGCTGGGCGCCGCCGGAAGGGCCGGCGGGCGGGGGCGAAGCGCCGAATGAACAGGCCGCCGGGACGGCCTTTAGGCTGTTCGCCTCGTTTCCCAACGTCTACCCCTACCGGGGCATCACCTACAACACCTGCGACATGTTCTTTACCCTGGACGCGCCGGATCTGACGGAACGCGACCTGCGCCCGGAGGCGGGGGAGATCGCGGGGCTCCGCTTCGCGGATCCGCAGAGCATTAGGATGGAAGACCTGGCCTTCGATTCAACCCGCCGGGCCATTGCCGCGTACCTGCCGACTGCTTACGCTGATACGCGCTGACCCCGGCGTTCACGGCCTTTAGCAGGAAGGCCGAACTGTGCTAGACTGCGCCAATGTTAGCAGACGAAACTTTGCCCTTTTCTTCGTTCGGTCTTTCCGGGGCGGTCCTTGATGCCCTTATCCATAAAGGCTTTGAAAAACCAACCTCCATCCAGTCGATTGCCCTGCCCCGCCTGATGGCGGAAACAGGCCACCTTATCGTAAAAGCCAGAACCGGCACGGGGAAAACCGCCGCCTTCGGCATCCCCCTGGTGGAACGGATCACCACGCGGAGCCACAAGCCCCAGGCGCTGATCCTGACGCCCACACGGGAACTGGCCCTTCAGGTTTCCAGGGAGATCGGGAGCTTTATCCCCGCCGGGGAAGCCAGGCCCCCCGACGGCCCCCCCCGGAACTTCCCGCGTATCACCGCAGTTTACGGCGGGGCTTCCATTCGGAACCAGATCCTCGACCTTAAACGGGGTACCGAAGTCGTGGTGGGTACGCCGGGCCGCGTCATGGATCTTATGGACCGCAAAATTCTGGACCTTAGCGGGGTGGACTGGTTCATCCTTGACGAAGCGGACGAGATGCTGGACATGGGTTTTTTTGAGGATGTAGAAACCATCATGCTCAAAACCGGCCGCGGCGCGTCTGCGGAACCGCCTGCGGCGGATGCCGGGGCGGGCGCGGAGGCCGCACGGGAAACAACCGGGACCCGCGCAGGGCGGACGGCCCCGCTGCCCTACCGGGTTGCCCTGTTTTCCGCCACCATGCCCGAAGCCATTCTGAACGTAGTAAAAAAACACATCGGGGATGCGGATATTCTGGAGGATACCGCCCCCGACGAAGGGGGGCCAGGCACCTCCCTCCTCATCGACCAGTTCTACATGATCCTCAAACGGGAAGACCGGCTGGAGGCGCTGCGCCGGATCATCGACGGGACCGAAGATTTTTACGGCCTTATCTTCTGCCGTACCAAGATCGAAACCGACGAGCTTGCCCGGCGGCTCGTGGAAAACGGCTACTCCGCAGAGGCAATCCACGGCGACCTTTCCCAGGAAGCCAGGGAACGGACCCTAAGGCGCTTCCGATCAAAGCAGACCACGATCATGGTGGCCACCGACGTGGCCGCACGGGGCCTGGATATCGAACGGCTGACCCACGTGGTGAACTGGGACCTGCCCCACGACCGGGAAACCTACGTCCACCGGATTGGCCGTACCGGGCGGGCGGGGCGGAAAGGCAAGGCCGTAACCCTGGCCCTGCCCTCCGAGCGGGGCCGCATAAGCCAACTGTCCCGGAGCATGGAGAGGGTCCTGGGCAGCGGCATTAGCTGGATGAAGGTGCCCTCCGTAAAATCGGTTATGAAGACCCTGCGGGCGCGGATCGTGTCCGATGTCCTGGCGGGGCTGCCGGAACTCCCCCCGGAACCGGCGGCGGAAACACCAGTAACGGTGGCGGAAACAGCAGCGGAAACACCAGTAGCGGAAACAACGGCGGAGCCGGTGGAAACGACGGAACCGGCTGCGGAAGTCCTGCCGGAACCTGTGGCGGAAGCGGCGCCGGGGGCAGCGGAAACGGCGGGGACAACAGCAGTGACGGAACCAGCGGCGGCACACAGCGCCGGAACGGAAAGTCCCGCCGGCGGCGACGAAAGCGCAGCCGCCGGGCAGGAAACCGCCTCCCCCTTCCTGACCAAGGTGTGCCGGAGCCTCATCGAGCGGCTGGGCGCGGAAAAAGCGCTGGAAGCCCTGATTACCGTACACTACGGGGAGCTGCTGGATCCCTCCCGTTACGCGCCGGTAACCGAATTCACGGAAATCCTGCCCCCGCGGCCTGTCCGGGGGGCTGCGGGATCGCGGGGAGGGTTTTTCCAGGACGGGGAACGGGCCGGACCGGGGACCCACAGCCGCCGGAACGCCTCCTACGAAGGCCGGCCCAGCAGGGAGCGCGGCCCGGCGGGACCCGGCAGGGAGGCACGCGGGCCGGGCCGGAAGAGGAATTTTTCCGGGGAAGAAGCCCTGTCCAACACCGCCCGGGTCTACGTGGGCCTGGGGCGGCAGCACGGCGCCTCCGCCCGCGACGTAGCAACGCTGCTCGTGCGGGCAGGCGGCGTACCGGCCCGCCTGGTTGACGCCATTGAAATGAAGGATTACTGCGCCTTTGCCAGCCTGCCGGAAGAAGCGGCGCGGCGGGCCTGTGTCTTTTCCCATAACGCGCCGGACACCCCGCCCATCAAGTTTGCCAAACCAAAGTTTGGCTAAAAAACGGGCCTTCCCAAACCCCGCCGGTTTTGGGGAGGCCGCAAAATTATCCTCCGGGCCGCAGCCCGGTACGCAAAAAGGGATGGATAAAAGATGGATGATACTTTTAGAAAGGAGCTTGAAAAAATAATCAGCACCTCTGACGAATTATCCCCCGGGGTAAACAT
>JAISMQ010000160.1 GCA_031276685.1 Treponema sp.
CGGGCCTTTTCGTGTTCGCGTCCAAAGGGGCCTTTATCTCGTTTTACAACATCTCCCCGGAAGCGGTGCAGACGGCCCGGCAGCTTCTCAACATCCACGCCCTTACCATCATCGGTACCGCCTACCAGATGCCCTGTCTGGGGGGCCTGGTAAAAGCCGGGGGCAACATTTCGTTTGTGTTCCGCAACGACTTTATCTTTGTTTTTTTCGTGGTGATCCCCTCGTCGGTCATCGCCATGCTGCTCAAGGCCCCCGCCTGGGCAGTGTTCCTGTGCCTTAAATGCGATCAGATTCTCAAGTGCTTTGTCGCCATGGTCGTCATCAACCGTTTCCGCTGGATCAGGGATCTTACCAGGGCTTAGATGGCGCGCCTTGCGCGTTAAAAATACCGGAGCTGTCCGGAATAAATCACTCCTAAGGAGCAGGAAATGGCAATTACCCCGATACGCGAAAAATGGAAATCCGCGATGAGCGACCGGGAGCGGTTCAACCGGCAGATGCACTACCAGAGCGTGGACCGCAGCTTTAACATGGAATTCGGCTATTGGGACGAAAACTTTGCCGAATGGGATATCTTTGTCAACAACGGCATTAAAAACAACGGGGAGGCCGATATATTCTTCTCGTTTGACCGCATCGAGGGCCTCGGCGGGCCCACCTTTATGAGCCCCCCCATCGAGGAACGGGAACTAGAGGTAAGGGACAACAAGCGCATCATTATTAACGGGGACGGCCTTTTGGCCGAAGTGCCCCTGACGGGGGGCGGCAGCTCCATCCCGCATTTTTTGAGATCGTCGATCACCACCCCGGACGACTGGAAAAAAATCAAGGAAGAACACTTTGACCTTGGCCACCCCAGCCGGAAGCTGGACATAGAGGCCATCAAAAAACGGCTGCCCCCCTGCGCGGAGCGGGATTTTCCGCTGGGGATCTACTGCGGTTCCATGATTGGCAAGATCCGGGACATGCTTACCTTCGAGGGGCTTGCCTACGCTTGCTGCGATTACCCGGACATGGTGGAAGACATGGTGGAAACCGTCTGCCAGGGGGTGGAACTGGCCCTGGACCAGTTGCTGCCCTGCTTCGTGTTCGATTACGCCTCCGGCTGGGAGGACATCTGCTTTAACCACGGCCCCATCGTTTCGCTGGACTTTTTTAAGGCCGTCGTGGTTCCGCGCTACAAGCGGATCAACAAAAAACTAAAAGCCTATGGCATCGACATCTGGTATACCGACTGCGACGGCGATGTCCGCCCCCTTATCCCCTGTTTTCTGGAAAGCGGGATCAACTGCCTGTTCCCCTACGAGGTCAACAGTTGCGCCCACCCCGCCGAACTCCTCGACCAGTACGGGGGGGAGCTGCGCATCATGGGCGGCGTGGACAAGATGCGCCTGGGCGAAGGCCCGGCGGCCATTAAAAAATACCTGGAATCGCTTGAAAAGCACGTGGCGAAGGGCGGCTACATCCCCTTCTGCGACCACCGCTGCCCGCCCAACGTAAAACCGGCGGATTACCTTTATTACCTCGATTTGAAGGAAAAGATGTTCGGCATGGGCTAAGAGCCGGCCCTGCGGTTCCCGGGCCCGGCGGCGGGTACTGTTAAAAAACGGGGCTTTTTGTTAGACTAGGAAGGGCGAGGAGAGTATGGCCCGGGAACTGATAGCCCCGACAAAGAGCAACCTTATCCGCGTTAAGGAGCGGCTTGCCACTGCGGAAGAGGGCTACGACCTTCTGGAGCAGAAGCGGGAGCTTCTGGTGATGGAGCTGATGCAGCAGGTGGAGCAGGTGAAGCTGCTGGAGCGGGACCTGGACGCCCGGGTCGCCACGGCGTATCCGGCGTTGAAGCGGATGCTTATCGCCGTGGGGCGGGAGCGGGCGGACCGGCTTTCCCGGGACATCCGCTACCGTTTTGAGCTGGAGGAAAAGCGGGTGAGCGCCGCGGGGATGACGCTGCCGGGGCTGGACATCCGTATGCCGGGCGCCGAACTGAAGTATTCCCCGGCGAATTCATTTGCCGAATGTGACGAAACCGTGTTAGAATTTTTCCAATTACTTAAAATCTGTACCGAGCTTGCGGCGGTACGAACCATCGCCTGGCGGCTTGCCCGGGAGCTGCGGAAGACCCAGCGGCGGGTAAACGCACTGGAAAAGATGGTTATTCCCGGCGCCAGGGAAACCAGGGCCTACATCGAGGCGGCCCTGGAGGAACGGGACCGGGATTCGTTTTTTACCAGCAAATTGTTGAAGAGGAAGGCCGGCGCCGAATGATAAAGCCTATTATTTCCCATATCGTTGCCGTTATTACCGGATCGGATGCGTCGATTCTGGCGGCCAAATACGCCATCGTCATGTCCAAGGCCTACCGCTGCCGGATGACCGCCGTGTACGTGGTGGATACTGCGACGATCCGGCAGCTTACGCTGAGCAAGATCTTTATTCAGGAAGAAAGCCAGGACTACGAGAGGAGTTTGGAGCTTAACGGGGAGCGCTACCTGTCCTTTGTGGAGGAACTGGCCCGGGCCAAGGGAGTCAGGATAGAGCGGGAGATCCGCCGGTGGGCGGTGTATACGGAGATCCTCACGGTGGCGGAGGATAAAAAGGCGGATCTTATTATCCTGGGCGGCTGGGAAAAGGACCGGAGCGCCCGGGACATTATCAGCCACAGCCACCGGGAGATTATGGTAAGCGCCAAGTGTTCGGTACTGCTGGTCAAGGAACCGGGGATCGACCAAATCTACAAGCAGGCGTAAGGCGGGCAGGAATTTATGAGAATTGCGATTGTGAGCGCGCCGAGGGGCCGGGGGGGGATTCCCCCCTATGTCAGCGCTTTGGCCAAGGGTATGGAGTCCATGGGGCACCGGGTTGACGTGGTGGACGCCTGGACCGAGGACGGCATGAGGCTGCCCGGTTACGAGTACATTGTCGTTACGGCGCAGTCCGTCGGGTTTTTTTCCGCCAAGCTTCCCACCGTCCTGACGAAGGTCCTGGGCGCGGGAAGCGGCCTGGGGGGCAAGCGCAGCGCCGCCTTTGTGAAAAAATCGGGCCTTTTTACCGGCCGCACCCTGTTCAACATTATGAAGGCCATGGAAAAAGAAGGCATGCGGGTTAATTGGAGCGATATCCTGCTGAATCCGCCCCACGCGGAAGCTTTGGGCAAGCGTATCGGGGCCTAGCCCCCCGTATTCCGGCGTTTTCCCATGACCGACCACTACAGCGTCCTGTCCGTCCGGGAAAACGCATCTACCCAGGAGATCAAGCGGGCCTTCCGGGACAAGGCCAAGCGGCTGCACCCCGATATCGCCGGGAACGGGGCGGAAGAGGAGATGCGGAAGCTCCTTGCCGCCTACGAGGTGCTGTCCGACCGGGACCGGCGCTACGAGTACGACCGGGCCTACAGCCGTTTTATCAAAAAAGTCGATTTTAATTACCGTTCCTGGCTGCGGGAACGTTCCGACGATCCCGCCAGCCGGGCCAAGCTGGTTTTTTTCGAGCTGCTCCACCTGGAAGAAGACGCGGCTATCGCCGTCTGGGACCGGTCCGGGGCTCTGGATTTTCCGATGGACCGTTATTTGGACCGGGAAGACTGGATGGACTGCGCGTACCTGCTGGCGGAGGAACTGGACAAACGCGACCGCTGCTACGAAGCCTTCGAGCTTCTCGCCATGCTGGTGCGGGAAGAACGGCGGCAGCCCTATTTCAAGCACTTTATGGACGATATTACGGGTTTTCTCAAGGAACTGGTGCGGCTGCGGCTGCGGCCCAGGGTGGGGGACGAACTGTGGATCGACTGCATGGAAACCCTGCTGGGGCTCGGCTTCCCCCCCCGGGACGAGGCCCGCTGGCTGCGTTCCATAGCGGAAACCTTCCTCAAGATGGGGGACGAGGCCGCCGCCCGCTCCGTTATCGGGGAGGCTCTGCGCCGGGATCCGGGGCTTCCCAACGCCGGCCGGATCCGGGACAGGCTAAGGGTGTGACGGGCCGCCATGATACGCATTAAAAACGAGCGGCAGATCGACGGGATCCGCCGCTCCTGCAAACTCCTCTCCGCGATGTACCGGGAGCTGATGCCGCTGGTAAAGCCCGGCGTCCAGACGGCGGACCTGGACCGCTGGGTCCTGGACTGGATCAAAAAGGCCGGGGGCCGTCCGGCCTTCCTGGGCTACGGCCCCCGGAAGAGCCCCTTTCCGGCCGCCCTCTGCGTCTCCATCAACAACGAGGTGATCCACGGCATCCCCGGCAGGCGGAAGATCCGGGACGGGGACCTGGTTTCGCTGGACTGCGGCATCGATCTGGAGGGCTACGTCAGCGACCAGGCGGTGACGGTGGAGGCGGGGAGGGTGGCGCCGGAGATTCACGCCCTGAACCTGGTAACCAGGGAGTGCCTTTACAAGGGGATCGCCGCCGCCAGGGCCGGGGAGCGCCTGCTCCAGATTGCGCGGGCCGTCAGCGGCCACGCCAAACCGGGGAACTACGGGGTAGTGCGCCAGTTTTGCGGCCACGGGGTGGGGCTGGAACTCCACGAGGATCCCCAGGTCCCCAACTACCCCCACGGCCCCAACCCCCGGCTTTCCGGCGGCATGGTCATCGCGATAGAGCCCATGATCAACCTGGGCACGGGGGACGTGGAGATACTTGGCGACGGCTGGACCGTGGTTACCGGGGATAACAAGCCGTCCGCCCATTGGGAGCATACGGTGGCGATCTTTGGGGATCGCACGGAAATTCTTACGGATCCCCTGGAATAATGTGGTTCCGGGGGGCCGTTCTTGTGTAACTTTCGGCGGGATTTTATTATTATTATACGAGAACCAAATACGGGAACCGGTGCCCCGCGTTACAATAAACCTAAATCATGGAGCGTACAACGATGAATATTTCGCAAAAGCTATCGTCCAAGAATCTTTTTGTGTTCAATCTGGTACTGGTGGGGGTTATTTTCGGATTTTCCCTGGCCTTTCTTTCGTTTTCCTGTTCTACCCCCCGGACCTCGCGGACCGCCCTGGCGGAGGAAAGCCCGGTCGTTATCCCGCAGGGCGCGCTGGAAACAGCCGAAGGGCTCCAGACCGCCTTCCGTTCGGTGGCGGAAAAGGTGCTGCCCTCGGTGGTGGAGATTAAGACCGTATCGGTCAGGCGGCAGCAGCTTCCCAACTACCCCGGCATCCCCTGGGAATTTTTCTTCGGCCCCCAGGAGGGTACCCCCGATTCCCGGGAACGGGAGTACCGATCCCAGGGCATGGGTTCGGGGATCGTAATCCGCCGTAACGGGGATACCTACTACATCCTTACCAACAACCACGTGGTAGAAGGGGCGTCGGAAATTTCCCTGGTGGACATGGACGGTACGGAGTACCCGGCCGAACTAATAGGCACGGACGACCGCAAGGACCTGGCCGTGGTGTCCGTTAAAACCAACAACAGCTTCCCGCTGGCGGTGCTGGGGGATTCGGATACCGTGCGGGTCGGGGACTGGGCTATCGCCGTGGGGAACCCCCTGGGCTTTATGTCGTCGGTAACGATGGGGATCGTCAGCGCCGTGGGCCGGACCGGGGGCCCTGCGGGGAACATCAACGACTTTATCCAGACGGACACCTCCATCAACCAGGGGAACTCCGGGGGCGCCCTGGTGAATATCCGGGGGGAGGTAATCGGCATTAACACCTGGATCGCCAGCAACAACTCCGGCGGCTCGGTCGGGCTGGGTTTTGCCATTCCCATCAACAACGCCAAACGGGCCGTTGACGACATTATCAGTTCCGGCAGCGCCACGTATGGCTGGCTGGGGGTTTCGCTGGTCGACGCGGACCGGGATTTCCTGGCGGCCCTGTCTGCGGCCGGGAAACGGGGGGCCCTTGCCTCCCAGGTCTTTATCAATTCCCCGGCGGACAAGGGCGGCATTAGGCCCGGCGACTTTATTACCCACGTGGACGGCAGGGAAGCGCGGGATTCCACCTCCCTGTCCCGGATGGTAGGGGACCTGCGGGCCGGGGACCAGGCCGTCTTTACGGTGATCCGCAACGGCCAGGCCCAGGATGTCCGGGTCCGCATAGAAAAGCGGACGGAGGAAGTGGCGGCCGACAACAAGAGCCTTTGGCCGGGGGTTATGCCCTACCCGCTTACCGACGAGGCCCGCAGCGCCTTTAGCGTGGACAAGAACGCCCAGGGCCTGGTCGTGTCCCAGGTGCTGGCGGACAGCCCTGCGGACGTTATCGGCCTTAGGCGGGGGGACCTGATCACCGGGATCAACGGCGAGACGGTGCGGAACCTCCAGGATTTCTACCGGATCCTCCGGGACAACACCTCCCGCAAGCTGTGGTTCAACTTTGTCCGAAGCGGCTCGTCCCTGAAAACACTTGAGTTCGAGCGCTAGGGGCCTGTCGCGCTTGCGGTAAGCGCGGGCGCGGGTTAGCTACGCCCGCCTTACCCCCCGGTACAGTTCGGCCCGGCTGATCTCCACCCAGACGGGCCGGCCGTGGGGGCAGCGGGGGACGGGCAGGGCCAGCGCCGCCTCCGCCAGGGCCGTGGCGCTTGCCCCGTCCAGGTAGTCCCTGTCTTTCACCGCCCGGTGGCAGGAAAGCGTGGCGGCCCAGCGTTCCGCCATGTTTTCCCCGGCGTTTTGCAGTTCCCGCAGGGCTTCCACGGTTTCGCTGTCGGAAAGCCGCCAGCCTTCGGGCAGGGCGGTGATCTGCCAGCGGCCGTTTCCCGCCTCCTCGATAATTATTCCCAGTTTTACCAGCTCGTCCCGCTTCGCGGCGAGAAAAAGATCCTCCCCGCGGTCCCGCGAATCGAAGTAGATGGGGACCAGCAGTTCCTGTTTTACAATGGGGGCGGCGAGGAAGCGGTCGTAGAGGATCCGCTCGTGGGCGGCGTGCTGGTCGATGATGAGGAGCCGGTCTCCCGTTTCCACGAGGAGGAACAGGTCGAACAGCCGCCCGATAAAGCGGAGTTTCGCTGCCTCGTAACTGGGGCCGGGTTCCGCCGCCGCGCCCGTGTCGCCGGCATACCCCGCCGTGTCACCGGCGTATTCCGCCCGCCCGGCGTATTCCCCCGCGTGTTCCGCCACATCGTAAGCGCCCCCCGGGCCGTAAGCTTCCCCTGCGCCGTAAGCTCCGGTCTCCGCGCCGGGGCTTGCCCGGCCCGGCAGGGGGGCAAAGTCCGGATGCCTGTCCAGCAGGGCCTCCATGGCAAGGCGCCGGGCCGCGTCGCCGGCATCGGTCGCCCAGGCGGAACCAGGCGTCCGCGTGGAACCGGGCGCCCAGGCGGCATCGGGTGTCCGGGCGGTATCGGGCGCCCAGGCGCGGCCGCCCCCCGGGACCCCCGCGCCGGAGGGGGCTTCGGAAAACAGGGGCCGTCCCGTGGCGGCGGCCCTGGGCGGGGTATTCCGCAAAAAATTCCGCAGCGCCGTGGTTATTGCGTGGTGCAGGGCGCCGGGGTCCAGAAAACGGGCCTCCCGCTTGGCGGGGTGGATGTTGAAGTCCGCCAGGGCGGGGTCGATTTCGATATGGACCGCCCCCACCGGGTGTACGCTGCTGGGGAACCAGCCCTGAACCCCGTATTCCAGCGCCTGGAGCAGGCTGTAGTCCTGTATACGCCGGTGGTTGGCAAAGACGAACTGCTGCCGCCTGTCGTTCCGGTAGAGTTCCGGCCCCCCCACCACGATAGTTATGCGGAAACCTT
>JAISMQ010000252.1 GCA_031276685.1 Treponema sp.
CCTCGTGAACACCAAAGAACCCTTCCAGCGCCTGGTAAACCAGGGCATGATCCTGGGCGAAGACAACCAAAAAATGTCCAAAAGCCGGGGCAACGTCATCAACCCCGACGACATCATCACGGAATACGGCGCAGACTCCATGCGGGTCTACGAGATGTTCTTGGGCCCCCTGGAGGTCAGCAAACCCTGGATGACCGCTGGCCTCGTCGGCGTCTCCCGCTTCCTGGAACGGCTCTGGGCCATCGGCGAAAAGGTAGAAGGGGGGGTAAATAGATCTGATGCGTGGAGTTTGCGCGAAGCGCAAACTCCGGAGGGAAACCCCGAAAGGGTTTCCCCCGCAACGCCCCCCCCGGCCCTCGTCCGGCTGCTGCACCAGACCGGCAAAAAAGTGACACACGACACCGCCTCCCTCAACTTCAACACCGCCATCAGCCAGATGATGATCTACTCGGCGGAACTGGCAAAACTGCCCCGGGTCCCCCGGCCGCTCTGGGAACCCCTGGTCAAGATGGCCTCGGCCTACGCCCCCCACCTGGGGGAGGAACTCTGGGAAAAATTGGGCTATAACGAATCGATCTCTAAAAGCCCCTGGCCGGACTACGACGAGGCCCTTACCCTGGAAAGCGAAGCGACCATCGTGGTCCAGATAAACGGCAAGGTCCGGGACAAGTTCGCCGCTTCGCCTGAGGAAGCCGGCACGGCGCTTGAAGAACGGGCCCTGGCCCTGCCCTCGGTACAAAGGTGGCTGGAAGGGCAATCGGTGGTAAAGGTTATTACCGTGCCGGGAAAACTGGTGAATATCGTGGCGCGGCAAGCTTAGCAGCCTGTCGTAAGGGGCCTGTCGCACAGGCGCCCTTTGGCCGCCGCGCCCCGTGAATTTATTTAGGAGGAACGTAATGAAAAAAATGTTGATGTTCGCGGGCCTGGCATGCGCCGCCCTTAGCCTCCTCCCCGCCCAAAACTCCGGCCCCCCGCTGTACGAAGCGGACACCCTTGCCGGGTTTAGGGAGTGGCAGTACAACAATTCCGGGGAGGAAAAGAATTTCAAGATCCCGGTGCTGTTCAATTCCGCCGGGGATATCGTACTCACGTTTATCGATGCCGCCCTGGAAGAGCAGTTGGAATTTGAAACCGAATTCCCCTGGCCGCCGATGCAGAGCGGGCAGCGCGTAACAATCTACTTCAGCGCCCGGGGCCCCTGGGTTTGGGACCGGGAACTGGACGCCATCGATTACGGCGACGGACGGCTGGTGCAGGCCCAGGCCGGCGCCCCCCCCATCGCCGCAGCCCCGGCGGAAAGCCGGACAAATGTCCCGGTGACCAACCCCAGCCCGGCGGAAATAGCTTCCTCGCGGGAAGACCCGGCGGATTCAGGCTTTGACTACGGCAAACAGCCCGTTGTTACGCCGCCCCCGCCCCGCCAGGTTATCGTGCAAATTTCGGGGAACCCGCCCCAGCGGGGCAGGTACTACCGCCTCCAGGTGGGGTCCTTTTCGGTCGCCGGCAACGCCGCCCGCGCCGCCGACAGCCTTAGGGAAGCCGGCCTAAGCCCGGCCTTCGAGGAATTCCGGGACAAGGTGCGGGTGGTGCTGTCGCATATCCCCGGGGAAAACGTGGTGGAAACCGCCCGGAAAATCGGCAGCGCCGGATTTTCCCAGGTCTGGTGCCGGGAAGAACCCTAAACCCCCACGCGGCACACTGCCGGCGCGCAGCCCAGGCCCCGCGCCGCAGCCCGCGCTACAACTGTGCGGCCCCCGGCGTTTCCAGCATCCCGGCGATAATCCCCCGGACCCGGTCCGCCAGCGCCTGCTTGCGATCCTGCGGCGGAAGGTCCGCGGTAAAGACGGGCGCCCCAAAACAGACCCGGATGGGGCCGGGGCGGAGAAGGTAATCCTTCTCAAAAACCTCGTAGCTTCCCGAAAGCGCCATCGGCACGATGGGGGCCCCCGCCTGCGTGGCAAGCTTAAGCGCTCCGGGCCGAAAGGGGAGCAGCCCCTGGCCCCTGCTGCGGTGCCCCTCCGGAAAGATAATAATCGCGTCCCCGGCCTTTATCCGCCCGACGCCCCGGTTAATGGTCTTTACCGCGCTGCGTATGTTCTTCCGGTCGATAAAAAAGCCCCCCAGCAGGTATATCCACATGTTGAGCAGGGGGATATAGGCAAGCTCTTTCTTGGCGATAAACCCAAATGGCCGCCCGATGTAGGCCAGGGCCAGCAGCACGTCGTATATGCTGCCGTGGTTACTCACAATGCAGAGCCCGCCCTGCGGGGGGATATGCTCCTGCCCGGTCACGGTAACCGTGCAGCCGGACAGCCGGATAAGCAGCCGCGCCCAGCCCCGCGCTATACGGTACATGCCGTTAAGGGCGGGTTTTCGCAGGCCGGCGCAGCTTAAGATAAAAACCAGGACCCCGAAGGGAACAAGGACCACCACCGCGCCCACCACGGGGACAAAGATCAGAACTGTTTTAAGAAACGCCACGGCCGGCCTCCTGTGTCAGCCAAGTGCCCCGCCAAGTTTTTCCAGCGCCTCCCGGGCCCCTGCGGCGCCGTTCCAGAGAAAGGCGCGGATCCCAAGCTCCGCCGCCTTGTCCACGTTGGCCGGAATGTCGTCAAAAAAGACGATCTCCCCAAATTCGCAGCCAAGCCGGTCGCGGAGAATCTCGTAGATGCGGCGTTCCGGCTTAATGACGCCGGCCTCGCAGGAAAAAACCGCCGCGTCAAGCTCGCCAAACAGGGGGAGCGCCGCCCGCGCCCAGTTCAAAAAATCATAGGGCATATTGGAAAGGACCCCCAGGGCGAACCCGGCCTTTTTTACGTCCCGCATCAGCGCCACAGTCGCGGGATCCAGCCGCTTCCAGCCCTCCGCGTCGGTTTCCGCCAGGGTTTCCAGCACGGAATCGTCCGGGAAGATCCCCGCGCCACCCAGCAGCGCCCGGTAATACCCCTTGCCGTCGCAGAGGCCCCGGTCGTACTCGCCGCGGTACCTCCGCTCCAGGGCCTCAAGCGCCTCTGCGGAAAGCCCCGTCAGCGACAGCAGGGCCCCCCGGTTCTCCGCCGAAGGGGGGAAACAGATCACCTTGCCGTAATCAAAGACAACGGCCTTCGCGCCCGTCCCACGGAAACTCCCCAACCCGCCCGCTGCTGCGACCATGCCATGATATAGCAACGATCGCGCCAAAATTCAAGTGCAGGGCCGGAAGACGCCGCAGAGGCACACGAAGGAAAGTCCGGTCAGGGATAATTGGCTATGGTTACATCGACATCGTACTTTGTGCCGTTTTGTCCATTGGCGCCAAAAACGGCAATGGCAGTACCGCCTACATATTCGCCGACGGTCTCCACGAG
>JAISMQ010000255.1 GCA_031276685.1 Treponema sp.
GCTGTGCGGCGGCGGGGGCTCCGCCGCACGGGGCCGTTACGAGTTGATCCGGATAAGCCGTTTCTGGGCTTCGCTGCGCTTTTTGATCTCCAGGCTCAGGATGCCGTTCTTAAAGGTGGCGCTTACCTGCTCGGGGTCGGCGTTGTCGGGCAGCTTGAAGGAACGGCTAAAAGAGCTGGTCCGGCGTTCCCGGATCAGGTAGGCGCCGTTTTTGGCGTCTTTGCCATCTTTGCCGTTTTCCTTCCGCTCCTTTTCTTCGTTCTGCCGGGACTCGATGGTAAGGTTCCCGCCGTCCACATGGACCTGAATGTCTTTTTCGTCATAACCGGGCAGTTCCGCATCCAGAACGTAGGCGTCTTCCTTCTCCCGGACATCCACGGCCGGGAGGCGGTTAAAGATCCGCTCGGCCGGGGTCAGCACGGAATCCCCAAAGAAGGACTCCAGGTAGCGGTCAAAGTCGCTCAGCGCGTCTCCGAGGTTGATGGGGCGGTACATGGTTAAAGCTTTCATGGTACATCTCCTGTTCGGCGGGTTTTGATTTCCGGACCCGGTTCCTGGAATATCCTGGAACCCTGCGGCGTCCGGGGAAGGCCAAGCCGGGTATCCGGCGCCCCAACGGGGTTTCATGGCCTGTCCTGGAACCCCGGCCCCCAGGGGCCCGCAGGTTCCGTTTTTCCCGTCAACACCTATAGATATGCAAAAACCGTGCCAACTTTGCCTATTTTTCGCGTTTTTGGGCGAAAAATTTTACGGCGCGGCGTAACTCCTTATGCCACAAGGAATTAGCTTGCTTTCACAGAGCCCGGACGCCGGGGCGGGGCGGCGGATTCGGCCCCGTTTGCCATGCCGCAGGTCCTCCGGCGGGGCCGGGGAAGCCTTTTCTGGGTCAAAATGAACCTGGTGGGCCATAAGGGAAATTTGGCGTGTCATATTGATACACCTGAAAACGGGGCGGAAAAAGACCGGGAATTTTTGGCCCGGGGGCGGCGGACTGGCGCGGCGGGCCGGAACAGGCGCGGGGCCGTTTGGAAAAATTTTCACATTCGTGTGTTTTTTTAATTTTTTGGGTGTATTTCGTTCAAAACCGGGGGGCTAAGCTTCTTTACATGATGAGGAGGCAAACAATGCGGTTATCTATTCGTGCGAAAGTAATTCTAATCATCCTTGCGATCATCGCGGGAATGGCGGCGGCCAGCGTGGTTATCGGCGTAACCTTAAGCCACCGCAATTTACGGACGACCATCATCAACGATATGAGCGTATCCGGGGCTCTTGCCGAACAGCTTGTTTCGGAAAAAATTAACGGCATAAAAACCAACATGCGCACAATCTCCGAACTATGCCGGGACCTGGATGACGGGCGGATCGGAGAAGTTCTGCGGAAAGAGGCCGGCGCCCAGGGCTACCTGGCCCTGCGGATGATGTACCAGGACGGCAGGATAATTTCCCACAACACCAAAACCGTGAACGAGGATCTGATCAACAGCAAAAATGCGCGGCGGGCGCTAAGGGGCGAAATGGTGATGAGTACCACCGAGTACAACGGCGAGGGGGAGCTGATCCTGCGCTTCTGGATGCCTCTGGAGGGCGGCAGAATTCTGGTGGCCACCCTGCCGGGGATGGTAATAAACGACGCTCTGTCCCGGTTCAGGATATGGAAAACAGGCAGTATCTTTGTGCTTGACCGCGAGGGGGCCTTTATCGCCAACGCAAAGCCCCGCCTGGTGCAGGACCGGATCAACTACATCAAGCTGGCGGAGGCCGACGGCGAGTACCGCGGCATAGCGGAGGTGTATTCCGGCATGACCCAGTGGAAAACCGGGGCGGGGGAGTACAGTTACGACGGGGTCCGCCGGATCTGCGTGTACCGGCCCGTCCGGGGTTCCGACGGCTGGTCGCTGGGGCTGGTCTTCCCCGTCGCGGAAAGCCCCCTGTCCCACGTTCTGCGGTCATTTTTGATTACCGGCGCGGTGTTCCTGGGGCTGGGGATTATCGCCGCCTTTGCCGCCGCCAGCTTTATTGCGCGCCCCTTTAAGCGCATGGAGGAACTGGCCCTGGTCGCGGAATCCGCGTCGGAGGCAAAGAGCCATTTCCTGGCCAGCATGAGTCACGAAATGCGTACCCCGCTTAACGCCATTATCGGTTTTGCGGAGCTGGAACTGGGAAAGGAAAAGGACGACGACATTAAGTCGGAAACCTGGGCAAGCCTGGAAAAAATCTACAGTTCCGGCGTAACGCTTCTGGGGCTTATCAACGATATCCTTGATATTTCCAAGATCGAATCGGGAAAATTTGAGCTGGTCCCGGCCAACTACGACATGCCCAGCCTGATCAACGACACGGTGGTTCTTAATATCGTGCGCATAGGCAGCAAGCCGATTGCCTTTAAGCTGGACATTGACGAAAACCTGCCCGCCCGGCTCTTTGGCGACGAGCTGCGGGTAAAGCAGATCCTTAACAACCTGCTTTCCAACGCATTTAAGTACACCAAGGAGGGGGAAGTAACGCTGAAGATCCGCTGCGAGCGGGACGGAGAAGGGGTGTGGATGATCTGCAGCGTCTCCGACACCGGCGCGGGCATACGGGAGGAGGATATTGACAAGATCTTTGGCGAGTACAGCCAGGTGGACACCAGGAGTAACCGCCATATCGAGGGGACCGGCCTGGGGCTTGCCATTACGAAGCGGCTGGCGGAGATGATGGGGGGGTCCATCCGCGTGACAAGCGAATACGGCAGGGGTTCCAGCTTCGAGGTCCGGCTGCTGCAGGGCTTTGCCGGGGACGCGGTTATCGGCAGGGAGCTTGCCGCCAATCTTACCGAATTCCGCTACACGATGGCCCGGCAGGACCGGAACAAGCAGATTGTGCGGCGGCATATCCCCTACGCCAAAGTGCTGGTGGTTGACGACATAGCCACCAACCTTGACCTGGCGCGGGGGATTCTGAAGCCTTACGGCATGACCGTGGACTGCGTAAGCAGCGGGCAGGCGGCAGTCGACCGGATTAGAAAGGGGGAGCCTGTCTACAACGCGGTGTTTATGGACCAGATGATGCCCGGCATGGACGGCATCGAGGCGGTGCGGATCATCATGAACGAAATAGACAGCGAGTACGCCAGGACCGTGCCCATTATCGCCCTTACCGCCAACGCGATTGTCGGGAACGACAAGGTGTTCCTGAGCAGCGGCTTCCAGGATTTTCTGACCAAGCCCATCGACATTATGAAGATGAACGAGGCTATCGACCGCTGGGTGCGGGACAGGAAGCTGGAAAAGGAGCTGGGCCAGGATTCAGGCCCCGCGGAAGGCGCGCCGGGCGGAAGCGGGGCCATCAGGATCGTTGGCGATGGCGCGGCGGGCCTGGACAGGGACGAGTTGGATTCCCTGCGGGAAGTGGAGGCCAGCCTGAGAATAGCGGACATGATCAAGGCGGCGGCGCTGGAGGACCTGGACTGGGAAAAGGGCCTGGACCGTTTTGGGGGGGACGGGACATCCTACATGGACTCCCTGCGGTCCTACGCGGCCCATACCCCGGCGCTTCTGGACAGCATACGGACGCCGGGCCCGCTGGAGGATTACACCATCACGGTACACGGCATCAAGGGTTCCAGTTACGGCATATCCGCAGACAGCCTTGGCCTAAAGGCGGAGCGGCTGGAACACGCCGCGCGGAACGGCAACCGCGCCTTTGTGGAAGCCGAAAACGACAGGTTTGTCGGGGCGGTTGAAAAATTCATCGCCCGCCTGACCGACCTTCTGGACACGCTGGATCTGATGCTGCGCAAACCCCGCAAGGCCGCCCCGGACAGGGATCTTCTGAACAGGATCCTGGAAGCCGTGGAAAACTACGACATGGGCGGAATAGACCGGGCCATGGAGGAACTGGAACAGTATAGCTACGAATCGGGGGCGGAGCTGGTGTCCTGGCTGCGGGACCAGATCGACAGATCCGAATTTGAAGCAGTAAAACTGCGGCTTGCGGCGCGGGACAGCGGGGATGCGTCCCGCCAGTTCGGCTGGCCCATCGGGGCATAGCCGCACGAGGAGGGGATATGAAAAGCGAACGGCAGGTAGTTTTTTTGGTGGACGACAACATAACGAATTTAACGGCGGGGAAAAACATGCTAAAGGCCGCCTACGATGTCTTCCCCCTGTCGTCGGGGGGCAGTCTTTTCGCGATGCTGGAAAAGGTAACGCCGGACCTTATCCTGCTGGACATTGAAATGCCCGGCATGGACGGCTACGAGGCGATAAAACGACTAAAGGCCGGGGAAAAAACCTGCGACATTCCGGTTATCTTTCTTACCGCCAAAAACGATCCCGGCAGCGAACTGGAGGGCCTGAGCCTGGGGGCGATAGACTACATCTTTAAGCCCTTCTCGCCCCCCCTGCTTTTGAAGCGCCTGGAAAACCACCTGCTTGCCAGGCGCCAGCAAATCGCGCTAAAGGACTACAACGACAATTTGCAGCAGATGGTGGAAAAGCGGACCTGCCAGGTAGTAAATCTGCAGAACGCGATACTAAACACCGTAACGGAGATGGTGGAATTCCGGGACGATGTAACCGGGGGGCACATTGAACGGACCCAGAATTACCTTAAACTTCTGGTGGACAAGCTGCTAAAGGAAAACATCTACCGGGAAGAGGTTTTTTCCTGGAACCTGGAGTTCCTTATTACTTCCGCCCAGCTTCACGATGTCGGTAAAATAGCCATTAGCGATACTATTCTTAACAAGCCCGGAAAACTGACGCCCGGCGAATTCGAAATTATGAAGCGGCACGCCGCCATTGGGGAAACGGCGATTGACCGGATTATGAAGACCACGCCGGAAAGCGACTTTCTCCGCCATGCGAAGATCTTTGCCGGAAGCCACCACGAAAAGTGGGACGGGTCGGGCTACCCCAGGGGCCTGAAAAACTACGCCATCCCCCTGCAGGGCCGGCTTATGGCGGTGGCCGATGTCTACGACGCCCTTATCAGCGTCCGGCCCTACAAACAGCCGCTGGGCCCCGAAGAAGCGGAGCGGATAATCGCCGGGGAACGGGGGAAACACTTCGACCCCGTGCTGGTGGACCTGTTCCGGGACCTGGCGCCCCAGTTCGCCCGGATTGCGGAGTACTGGAACAGCCAGCCCAGGGCGGAATGCGCCGATCTGCGGCAAAGCGCCTAAAGCGCGGGCCGGCGCATAACCCACAAGGGTATCCCCTGCGGGCGCGCCGGGCCCGGACTATTGACATAGGGAGATTTTATGCTGTATCATAGTTTGGTTTATTTAAGGCCGCCTAACGCGGCGCTGCGCGGGGGTTTGGTTTCTGGTTTGTGTATAAGGAATAATGGTGCCCGAGCATCTCTTTCACGGCAATGTACCCATCACGTCGGGAAACCAGATCTACCTGGAGCGGCCCCGTATTGATCAGCTCCTGGAACAGGCCATAAAGAAGCGGGTAGTTATTATCTGCGCCGGCGCGGGTTACGGAAAAACCTGCGCGGCTTATTTTTTTATCCGCAAGCTTAAAATTCTAACCAGTTGGATGCAGTTTTCCGACCGGGACAACAACGGCGACAGGTTTTGGGAGAACTTTACCACCGCCATTACCCCGGTCAGCCGGAAAGCCGCGGGCAAACTGGCCAAAATAGGTTTCCCGTCCACGGAATGGCAGATCGACCAGTACAAGGCTATCTGCCAGGAAGAACTGCGGCCCGATACGCAGTACATCTTTGTCTACGATGATTTTCACTTTATCAACGACCCGGCGGTGCTGCGCTTTATGGAACGCTCCGTCACCTCCTCCCTCCCCCATATCACATCCGTGCTTATCTCGCGGACGGAGCCGTCCCTTAACCTGATGAACATGGAATCGAAGGGTTTCCTGGCCCGGATTACCGAGGAGGACCTGCGCTTTACCCGCGAGGAGATGGTGTCCTACTTCCGGCTTCTGGACATTAACCCTTCGCCGCAGACGGTCTCCTCGATTTACTACGACACGGAAGGCTGGGCTTTCGCGATCCACCTGGCGGGGCTTTCGCTTAAAAACGCCCCGTCCGGCGCGGCCTACGTGAACCAGGCCCTTAGGTCCAACATCTTCAAGCTGATCAACAGCGAGATTATGGCGCCGCTGCCGGCCCCGGTGCAGCAGTTTCTGATCAAGCTGTCCCTTATCGAGCATCTGGTCCCGGATCTGCTGGAAGAGCTGGCGGGGGATCCTTCGGTTATGGAGCGGGTAAAGAACCTGGATTCGTTTATCCGCTTCGACGTGTACCTGAACGCCTACCACATCCACCACCTGTTCCTTGACTACCTTAAGGGGCGGCAGGACGAGCTGACGGAATACGACAAAAAGGACCTGTGGCACAAGACCGCCGCCTGGTGCGCGGCCAACGGCCAGAAAATTGACGCCATCAGCTACTACGAACGGTCGGGGGACTACGAGCGGCTGCTCGGCGTAGTCGATACCATGCCGTCAATACTGCCGAACCGGACGGCGCGGATGCTGCTGGAGATTCTGGAGCGGGCGCCGGGGGAGATATACGACCAGATTGCCCACGCCCAGGTGGTGCGTACCGGGCTCTACCTGACCCTTGAAATGTTCGACAAGTCCCGGGAAGAGCTGCTCGCGGTTATCGGCAGGCTGGAGGCCGGGCCGGTTACCCCCGCCGTCTGCCGGACCCTGACGGGCTGTTACAACAACCTGGGCTTTATCGGCATGAACACCTGTTCCTACACGCGGGACTACGACTACGTCCGCTACTTTGAAAAGGCCCGGCAGTACTACGAGCTTAACAAATTCGAGATCCTGCCCCCCATATCGGTTATCCCCCTGAGCGCCTACCTGTGCCGGGTGAACAGCGAGGAACAGGGGGAAATGGAGCGGTACATAGAGGCCATAAGCGCGGCGGTCCCGCACTGTTCGGTTACCTTTGGGGGCTGCGCGCTGGGCATGGACGATCTGTGCCGGGGGGAGCTGGCCTTTTTCCGGGGCGATCTGTCCGGGGCGGAGCAGTTCAGCCTCCGGGCGCTGCGATACGCCCGGCAGGGGAAGCAGTACGAAACCGAAAACCGGGCCCTGTTCTACCTGCTGCGGATCAACCTGGCGCGGGGGAACCACGAGGACAACGAAAAAATACTGGCGCAGATAGAAGCGCTGCTTGACGAGCAGAGCTACCCTACCCGCTTTACCAACCACGACATTATTACCGGGTGGTACTACGCCCACATTGGGCAGACCGGCAAGCTTGCCCCCTGGCTTAAAAACGACTTTGAGGAAAGCGACCTTAATTCCATCGTTTTTGGCCTGGAGATCTACGTCAAGGTCAAGTTCCACTTTGCCGAAAAACGGTACCCCGCGGCGCTGGCGGCGCTGGAAAACAGGGAATCCGCGACCAGCCCCTGGGCCTTCGTGCTGGGGAAGATCGAGGGAAAGGCCCTGGAGGCGGTATGCCGCTACCAGCTTAAGGACCGGGACGGCGCCTTTGCCGCCCTAAAAACGGCGTACCGGCTGGCGCTTCCCAACGCCATCTCCATGCCCTTTACGGAACTGGGGAAGGACATGCGCGCCCTGGCGGAGGCGGCGATCAAGGACAAGGCGCCGGATCTCCCCCTGGAATGGCTGGAAAAGGTCCGCCTGGGCGCGGCCGCCTACGCGAAAAAGCTGTTCGCGGCGGTGGAAAGCTCCCGGCCCGCGCCGTTCGGGGACGGGGCCGCAGGCCGGGAACTGTCCCGCCGGGAACTGGAAGTGCTTATCGACCTGTCCCGGGGGATGACCCAGGAGGAGATTGCCGGGCAGGCTTCGCTTTCGATAAACACCGTAAAAAGCATTATCCGCAGTGTCTACAGCAAGCTGGGGGCCATTAACAAGGCCGATGCCGTTAGGATCGCCACCTCCAGGGGGATTGTGGGGGCCTAGCGGCCTGGTGTACTTGTAAAAAACGGTTTTCAGCCAAGTGGGGGGCTTATGCGCGAAGCGCAACAAACTGCCGGCGCGCCGCAGAACGACGGGGCCGCAAGCGGCGGGGAACACTGCGTGTACCTGGACCGGCCGCGGGTGGACCGGCTTTTGGAGGGGGCGCTGCGGAGCCACGTCGTTACCGTGGTGGCGGGGGAAGGCAGCGGCAAAACCCACGCGGTAAACGCCTTTCTGCAGCGGGACCCCCGGCCCGTTATCTGGGTGCAGATCTCCGAACGGGACAACCTGGCCTGGCGCTTCTGGGAGAACTACACCGGGGAGGTGGCCCGGATCAACCCGGAGGCCGCCAAACTATACGCCGACATGGGCTTCCCGGAATCGGGCCGGCAGCTTGACAGGTACCTGGGCCTGGTAAAAAGCGAAATTGTAAGCCGGGAACGCTACGTGATCGTGTTTGACGATTTCCACCTGATCACCAGCCCCTCGATTCTGACGCATCTGCAGCGGGCCCTGTCCACCCCAATCTCAAAAAACACCATTGTCTTTATCTCCCGCACGGAACCGGCGCTGAACACCATCAACCTTCTGGCCAAGGGGCTCCTTTCCCAGATCAGCGCCGACGATCTCCGGTTCACCCGCGAAGAAACGGGCGGCTACTTCCGCCTTCACCGGGTCCCCCTGGAAGAGGGGGATCTGGACCGGATCTGCCGGGAAACCGAAGGCTGGGCGCTGGCCCTGGGCCTTATCCTCCAGGAGATAAAGGCGCATAAAACCGGGGGGCGCAACTGGGACCGGGTTATGCAGCCCATCAGACAGATGGAGGAGCGTATCTTTGCCGGCATGGGGGAGGAACTGCAGAAATTCCTTATCAAGCTTTCGCTTATCGAACACTGGCCCCGGGACCTGCTGGAGCGCCTTGAGCCCGGCGGGAACAGCATCGCCGCCATGGAGCAGTTCAGCTCGGTTATCCGCTTCGACACCTACCTGCACGGTTTTAGGATCCACCGCCTGTTCCTGGACTTTCTGCGGGAAAAGCAGAAGCTCCTGGGCCAGGAGGAAATTCGGGAGGTTTACGGCGCGGGCGCGCAGTGGTGC
>JAISMQ010000299.1 GCA_031276685.1 Treponema sp.
ATTTCTACCCTGTTTTTTTTCCTTCATATAAACCTCTTTTTTGTCACGGGATTTTCATTATCGTTTATCATGCGCCGTTTTTGCCTTACGAACTGCTAAGCTTTCCCAGAAGGTCCGCGTTCCGGTCGTTGCTGCGGACAAGCCGCCTGGCGAGCAGTTTGGAAAGGAAAATGCCGTAGTGGGGATAGGATCGGATAATGTTCACAAAATTTTTCCGGGTCAGCAGGATCAGCTTGCCCGGCCCGTCGGCCCGCACCGAGGCGGACCGCCGCTGGTTCAGGAGAAAGGACATCTCCCCCATAAAAATATCCCTGGGCGAAAGGGAGCCCACTTTTTTCAGGTTGTGGTACACCGAATAGGCGCCGCTTACAATGTAGTAAAGGTAATCGCTGGGTTCGTCTTCCCGGAGTATGATGTCCCCCCGCTTGACAATCTGCACCCGCTCGTGGGCAAAGCCCAGGGGGACCTCCCGCTCCACAAGGGTATCGTGACGGACCGTCATGGTCACCTGGTTCCCGGCGTCGTTGTACTTTAGTTCCGAAGCGTAGAGGGTGGCCATTTTGATCCCCCGGCCGTGCAGGGACATAATGTCCTGGCTGGCGATTTTTTTCAGGTGGGCCCGCACGTCAAAGCCCTTCCCCTCGTCCCGGATCACAAACGAGGTGCTTTCCTGGCCAATGTCCCAGAGAAACTCCACCCGTTTGGCGCAGATTCCCGGGTCCTTGCACTTTTCCGCCACCAGTTCCACCACCGACAGGCCCCGGTCCATGGCGGCGGTCTTTTCGTCATAGCTAATGCCGCAGTTCCCGTGTTCCACGGCGTTGACGATCAGCTCCGAAAGGGCAAGCTGCAGGGGCATCTTCTTGTCCAGGTCGATAAGCCCGCGCTGGATAAGGAGCATGGCCCCCATGCCCGCGTAAAGCGGGATAGCCAGAATATCGTTTTCGATGGTAAAGCTGCCGGACATTTCATTCAAAAGGTTGTGGTTAAATTCCTGCTGGAAGATGATCTGAAAATTCTGTTCGATGATCTGGATAGTCTTGTAAATATGGGAACGGATCTGGTGGTTGTCCAGCATGGTCAGCACATTGGTGAACTTGTACTTTTCAAGCAGCTTGATCTCCGTGTTTCCCTCGTTACGGTAAAGCCCCACAATGCCAAAGTTGGAAAACCAGTTGTCGCCCCGGATACGGGCCAGGATCGCGTTGATGGGGATACGGGGGTCGGAAAAGTTGACAATGACAATTTCGGGAAGGTCGTAGTTAAGAAAGTTAAAAATTTCGTCTTCTTCGGAAAAGAATTTTAGGTCGTAATCCTGCCGGCCCCCCTCCAGGGCCTTCCCTTCAAAAGCTTCTTCCAGGCTTTTTTTAATCGCCGGATCCGAATTGATAACCCCCAGACTCCCCATGCGCCCCAGTCTATCCCAATTGCGCGAAAAATGAAATATACTACATCCACAATGAAAGAACAGGGAAACGGGAACCCCGTAGCGGGCACTCCCGTAGCGGGTACTCCCGTAGCGGGTACTCCCGCACAAATCGGCGAATTCGCCGGCCGGATCAAAACGAATATCGAAAAGGTATTTTTGGGGAAGGGCGGGGCCATCGACACGCTGATCGCCGCCTTTCTTGCCAGGGGGCACGTGCTGCTGGAGGATGTCCCCGGCACGGGCAAGACCATCCTGGCCAGGGCCTTCGCCGGAAGCCTGGGGCTCAGCTTCGCCCGGATCCAGTGTACCCCGGACCTGCTGCCTGCGGACATCCTGGGGGTCTCGGTATGGCAGGACGGGGACTTTGTGTACCGCCCCGGGCCCATTGTAAACCAGTTCATCCTGGTGGACGAGATCAACCGGGCCACCCCCCGCTCCCAGTCCGCCCTGCTGGAAGCCATGGCGGAAGGCCAGATCTCCGCAGAGGGGAAGCGCGTGGCCCTGCCGGAACCCTTCTTCGTGCTGGCCACGGAGAACCCCGTGGAATTCGAGGGGACCTTCCCCCTGCCGGAAGCCCAAACAGACCGCTTCCTCCTCTCCATGGACCTGGGCTACCCGGACCGCGAGGCCGAAGGGCGGATACTGGAAAGCCAGCGCCGCCTAAGCCACCCCGTAACAGACCTGAAAAAAGTGGCGGAAGCCTCCGAGATCCTGGGCCTCCAGG
This sequence comes from Treponema sp., assembly GCA_031276685.1. GTDB lineage: Bacteria > Spirochaetota > Spirochaetia > Treponematales > Breznakiellaceae > JAISFT01. The sequence goes on from JAISMQ010000299.1 coordinate 2,154, forward strand.
AAGCGGTTACGCAGATCCACGTGGATGCGGCGGTTAAGGGCTACATCCTTGCCCTGGTGGAGGCCACCCGGCAGGAACCCAACCTGCGGGTAGGCATCTCCCCGCGGGGCAGCCTTGCCCTGTACCGGGCCGGGCAGGCCCTGGCGGCGATCCGGGGCCGGGCCTTCGTAACCCCGGAAGACATTAAGGAACTCGCGCCGCCCGTGTTCCGCCAGCGCATGCTCCTCTCGCCGGAAGCCCTGGTCCGGGGCGTCACCGCCGGAAGGATCATCGCCTCCATCCTGGACCGCGTGCCCGTTCCGGAGTACACGGCCCCATGAGGGCCCGCGTAAAGAGCGCCGACTGGGCCCTGGTGCAGAAAACCGGGCCAGGGCGCCTGCTCGCCCTGGCCGGGATCTGCGCCGCCGTGTACCTCTTCGCCCCCCTGTACCTGCTGCAGTTCCTGGCCCTGTTCGCGCTGTTTGTGATCCTGGGGGCCCGCCTGTACAGCGAGTACCTGCTCCGCAGAATCCGGGTGGTCCGCCGGGACCGGGAGATCCGCTGCTTCCGCTTTGAATGGGCCGATGTAGAGCTGGCCGTGGAGAACCCCGGCCGCCTTCCGGCCTTTATGCTGGCCATGGGGGACTCGCCGGGGGTCCTGGCGGTGTTCAAGGAACACAAACGCCTGGCCACCCTGCCGGGACGCTCCCGCCTGGCCTTTACCTGGCGGGCCTACTGTTCGGAACGCTGCACCGGCAGCCTGGGCCCCGCCCAACTGCGCTGCTCCGACCCCCTGGGCCTCTTCCCCTTCGCCGTCACCGCGAGGGAAACCACCCGGCTCGTCGTCTACCCCGCCCCCGGCATGGCCGGCATCCCCAACCCCGGCGGCATCCCCCTGGGCAAACTCGTCAGCCGCAACCCCCTGTACGAAGACCTTACCCGCCGCCGCTCCCTGCGCGAGTACCGCTCCGGGGACGAGCCCCGCCGCATCAACTGGAAAGCCTCGATCCGCAGCCTGGCGGCCCCCGCCCCCGCCAAGACCCCGGCCCTGCTGGTAAACGAGTACGAAGCGGCGATCTCCTACCCCCTCGTGGTCTTCCTCAACCTGGACCCCTACGAGTACGTCCTGCACAAACGGGAACTGTGGTTCGAGCGGGCCATTGAAGCCGCCGCCGCCCTCTGCCTTATGGCCTCCCGCGACCGCCAGGACCTGGGGATCATCTTCTACATGCCCTGGGGCGATCCGGAAGCCGGCCCCTGCGCCCTCATCAAACCCAGCCCCTTCACCCTGCTCCCCATCCTGGAGCGCCTTGCCGGCATCAAGCGGCCCAGGGGCCCGGCGGCGGAAACGGAAAACGGCGGACCCCTGCGGGGCAGCACCCGGTCCCTGCTGGACCAGGGGAAGCGCCTCCCCTACGGAACCCGCCTGGTCTACACCGGCCCGGAACTGCCCCAGGAGGACTACATCGCCCTTAGCACCCTGCGGGCCTGCCGCCTAAGCCTGGAGTACCTGGTCCTTGACGAGCGGCGGCTGGGCCCCCTGGCGCCCGGCGGCGCGCCCCGCTACCAGATGCGGGAGGGCGGCTATGATCTCCTCTAACAACGAACCCGGACAGCCGGACAGCGCCGTCATCCCGCCGGACAGCGCCACGCCGTCGGACAGCATCGCGCCGGGCAACCCCCTCTACCGGGTCCTGGCCCTGTACCTGCCCTGGTCCGTCCTCGCCTGCTTTTTCCCCACGGCCCTGGCCCTGATCCGCCACGCGGGCCTGGCCCTTTCCGGCCCCGCCCTGGCCCTGGCGATCTACGTACCCGCCCTCCTCGTCAGCGCCGCAGTGACCCTCTACCTGGAATTCCTGGACCCCCGGACCAGCCACAGCGCCGCCCACGTCCGGGGCGGAATCCTGTCCGTCGCCGCCGCCTACCTGATCGCGTCCCTCCTGTCCCCCGTACTCCCCTTCAGCCCGGCGGGCCTGGCGCGGCAGTTCTCCCCGGCCCCGGGAAACGCCGCCGCCGCCCTCGCCGCCCTGTACATCTGGATCTTCGTCATCCGCCTGCGGGGCCTGTTCCGGGCGCGGGAGATCTTCGAACATCACCTGCGCCGCCACCGGGGCGAAGAACTGCGGCGGGTCATGCTGGAAGACGCCAGCGTCATGACCGAAGTAGAAACACGGAGCCGCTCAATGGCCCTGCATTACAGCATCCAACTGGGCGCCGTTTTCGCCCTTACCCTCGTCTGCGGCTTTCTCCGCGCCCCCCTTGCGCCCTTCCAGCGCATCCTGGTTATGCTGGCCATCGTCATGGCCGCCGCCGTTTTTTCCCTGTTCGGCCTGTTCCGCCAGGAACAGTACTTCGCCGGCGAAGGCATCGCCGCCGCCGGCCCGGAACGCCGCAAACGCGCAGGGGCCGGGGCGCTGTTCTGCGCCGCCGCCGGACTACTCGCCGCCCTCTGCGCCTCGAACAGCAACCTCCTCCCCATCTCCATCATCGCCGCGTTCTTCGCCTGGCTCGCCCGGATCCTCAGCCGCCCCGCCCAGCCGGTGGAGCGCCCCCCCGAACTACCCCAGCAGGCCCCGCCCATGCCCTTCGACCCCCAGAGCCTCGCCCAGACCCTCGGAGTAGAAGAAACAGAACCCTCGCCCTTCTGGGATTACCTCCCCTACATCGCCCTCGCCCTGATCATCGCAGCATTCCTGTGGTTCATGGTAAAACCCCTCCTTAGCTTCAAAGCCGGAGACGACAAGATCCCCTTCGCCATCAAAGCGTACCGCCTTATCCGCAGCGGCCTCGCCCGCCTAAAACGCGCCATCAAAAACATCCTGGGATCCTTCGGCCGCACCCCCGCAGCGCGGATCACCGACGGCGAACTGCAAACCATGACCGAAGACCTCCTGGGCGCCTGGTCCAAAGCCCGGAAACGGGAACTGCGGCAAAGCCTTAGCCTGTTTGCCCGCCTTATCCTGTGGGGGGAAAAGAACCACCGGACCACCTGGAAACCCAGCCTGGCCCCCGGCGAATTCTGCGCCATCCTCGCCGCCCGGTGTTTGGAAAACGCCGCCGATCAGGAGGGGGGAAGCCTCCCCCCCCGGCCCAGCCCGCCGCAGGCGGTCTCGGCCTCCCCCCCTCTGCGGGGGACACCCCCGCAACGCCCCCGCAGCCCGGACCGCCCCCCCGGCGAAGACACCGCCGCCGCAATCCTGCGCTGCGGCGCAATTTTCGAAGAAGCCCTCTACGGCCCCGCCCCGCCGGACAAAGAAACCCAGCGCGAATTCCGCCGCCTCGTGGAAGAAATTACCGGGCAGCAGCCCTGACGAATATCGCCGGCACAGCCTGGGCTGTTCTTCATTGTACCCATGTGTTTTTTTCTGTTTCCAATGTTTTGGTCAGGGTTATTTTATAATGCATACTCATTGACGACGGAAACACTGCGGAAAAATGTATTTCATTCGAATCCGCCATTATTTCAATAGGATCAGATCTTTCACAGAATGTTGCCTCGCAAAAAATAGTATGCTTCCCATTTTCCACTTCAAACGATACGGAACCCCCGTTCTTTACAGCCTTTATAAAGTCACCGTCAATAAATATTTTTAATTTATACCAACCCCAGCCAAGTCTTTTTTCATTTTTCAGAAT
>JAISMQ010000052.1 GCA_031276685.1 Treponema sp.
CCGGGGCATCACCTACAACACCTGCGACATGTTCTTTACCCTGGACGCGCCGGACCTGACGGAACGGGACCTGCGCCCGGAGGCGGGGGAGATCGCGGGGCTCCGTTTCGCGGATCCGCAGAGCATTAGGATGGAAGACCTGGCCTTTGATTCAACCCGCCGGGCCATTGCCGCGTACCTGCGGATCTACGGCGCAACGCAGCAGCCCGGCAGTCTGCCGCACGTGTAATTTTACGCGCGAAGCGCGGCAAACTGCCGGCAGACGCGCCGGACGGGGGGTAGCCGGAGACCCCGCAGGGCCGCAGGGCGGCACGAGGAGGCTCCGGCGCAGGGGGGGCGGACAGTAATGGTACCGCCGGGCGTACCGGTGCCCGGTACCAGCCCCCCCTTAAAAATTACGACGCCCGCTACTTTGCCCCGGCGAAGCCGGCTTTAAGATCGCCGATGATGTCATCGATATGCTCGGTGCCGATGGAAAGGCGGATGGTACTGGGCTTGATCCCCTGTTCCAGCAGGTCTTTCTCGTCCACCTGGGAATGGGTGGTGGAGGCGGGGTGGATAACGAGGGACTTTACGTCCGCGACGTTGGCCAGCAGGGAGAACAGTTTGAGGCCGGCGATGAACTTTTTGGCCGCCGCCGCGCCGCCTGCGATTTCGAAGGTGAAGATGGAGCCGCCGCCTTTGGGGAAATAGCGGCGGTAGAGGGCGTTGTCCCGGTGTTCGCCCAGGGCGGGGTGGTTTACCTTTTCTACCTGGGGGTGCCCCTTGAGGAAGTCCACTACTTTGAGGGCGTTTTCCACGTGGCGTTCCACCCGCAGGGAGAGGGTTTCCAGTCCCTGGAGGAACAGGAATGCGTTGAAGGGGGAAAGGGCGGCGCCGGTGTCCCGGAGCAGGGTGGTGCGGGCTTTGATGATATAGGCAAGGTTTTTTGCCGCGTCGGTAAAAACGATGCCGTGGTAGCTGGGGTTTGGCCGGCTGAGGCCGGGGAACTTGTCATTGGCGGCCCAGTCGAACTTGCCCGAATCCACGAGGATGCCGCCGATGGAGCTGCCGTGGCCGCCGATAAACTTGGTGGCAGAGTGGACTACCACGTCGGCGCCGTACTCGATGGGGCGCAGCAGGTAGGGGGTGGCGAAGGTGTTGTCCACGATGACGGGGATGCCGTGCCGGTGGGCGATTGCGGCTACGGCCTCGATATCCACGACCGAGGCGTTGGGGTTCCCCAGGCTTTCGAAAAACAGGGCTTTGGTGGCGGGCCTTATGGCCTTTTCAAAATTCTCCGGTTTGCTGCCGTCCACAAAGGTGGTTTCTACCCCCATATCCTTAAAGGTATTGGCAAAAAGGTTGAAGGTGCCGCCGTATATCTGAAAGTCCGAAACGATATGATCCCCGGACCGGGCGATGTTCTGGATGGCGTAGGTGGTGGCCGCCGCGCCGGAGGCGGTGGCCAGGGCGCCGGCGCCCCCTTCCAGGGCCGCGACGCGCTGTTCAAAGACATCCCAGGTGGGGTTCATGATCCGCGTGTAGATGTTCCCCGGTTCTGTCAGGGCAAACCGTGCCGCCGCCTGGGCGGGATCCTTGAACACGTAGGACGTGGTTTGGTAGATGGGGACCGCCCTGGCATCGGTGGCGGGGTCAGGCTGTTCCTGGCCCGCGTGAATTTGCAGGGTTTCGAATTTGTAACGATCGTTCACAACTGGCTCCTTGCGGGAATCCCCGGTTTACGTGGGGTTGCCGCTCTGTATGGTTATACACCGTATCGTGCCGCAGGGCCAGTGATGTTACTGCGGGCGCTTAAAACCAGGCTTTGGCCCTGCCCGCCTGGTGACAGGCGCCGCGCCCCCTCTGTATAATCGCAGACAGATTTAATTTCTAACTCTGACTGTGGGGGCCAGACATGGACAATCCAGAAACTGTACTACGGGGCGCGTTCCGGGGGTTTAACACCTGGTACAACAACAATGTTCTAAGCCACGTTCTTTTGCCGGAAGGTATAGCCCTAAGCCTGGGCTTTAAGTTTTACAATACCGGGATGGTACTCCGCGAAAGCCTTATCGGCCGTTTCGGCGAAGGGGTGGAGCAGATACAGCCCGGCCCCCGCTCCTACGACGGGGCCTACACGGAGCTGACGCTGCGCTGCGCCAAACAGGAACTGCTGATCCAGAGTACGGTTGCGGAAAACAACCAGTACATCCTGGTAAGCCCGGTTGGCCCGGGCGGTGGCGCCGGGCGGCCGCCGGCATTGCTGATCTCCGCGGCGATCCTCTGGAACAAGCCGGGCTATGTCCGGCTTGAGGGGGGCAGGCTCCTGGCCTGCACGCCGGGGCGGGACCTGGAGGTTTTCTGCGACGGGAAACCGGAACGCCAGATGAACACCGGCCTTACCAATCCCTACCTGGCGGTGGAACTGTCCGGCCCCGTGGCGGTTTCCACGGATAGCAGGATCGGCGCGGCGGAACTGCGGGGGCTTATGGCGCGGCAGAAACAAAAAGTCCTTGAAGACTGCGCGAAGTACGGGGATCTGGCGGAGGCTTACAACGCCATGCGGACATGCCTTGCCTGGGACACTATCTACGAGCCGGAAAAAGAACAGGTATGCTCCCCCGTTTCCCGCCTGTGGAGCATCGGCTGGGGCGGCTACGTCCTTTTTGACTGGGACACGTACTTTTCCGCGCTGATCGCCTCGGCGGAAAACAAGGAACTGGCCTACGCCAACGCCATTGCCATTACCCGTGAAAAAACCGAAGCGGGTTTTATCCCCAACTTCGGCGCTGCCGATGACTACAAAAGCCGGGACAGATCCCAGCCGCCGGTGGGTTCGCTGGTGGTCCGGGAGCTGTACCGGAAGTACCGGGAAACATGGCTGGTAGAATGTCTGTTTGACGATCTCCTTATCTGGAACCGCTGGTTTGCGGAACACCGGCGGCTTCCCAACGGGCAGCTTTGCTGGGGTTCGGATCCTTTCGTGGGCAAGCTGGGCCGTCACTGGGAAAGCGCCGGGGTAAACGATCTGGAAGGCGCTGCGCTGGAATCCGGGCTGGACAACTCCCCCATGTACGATGACATGCCGTTCAACAAAACTACGCACGTTATGGAACTGGCGGACGTGGGGCTTACGGGCCTCTACATTCTGGACTGCGAATGTCTTGCGGATCTGGCCGCCGTGCTGGGCAGGGCCGAAGAAGCGGAACTTAGGGAGCGGGCGGAAAAATCGAAGCAGGGCCTGGAAGAGATGTGGGACGAGGGTTTTGGCCTGTACTGCAACAAGCGCAGCGATACCGGCGAGTTCAGCCACCGTCTTTCCGCGACGAATTTCTACGCGCTGTTTTCCGACAAGGTTTCCGGGGGGCGGGCGGAGCGGATGATGAAGGAACACTTCTACAACCCGGAGGAATTCTACGGCGCGTACATTATCCCCATGACGGCCCGCAACGATCCTGCCTACAAAGATCAGAATTACTGGCGGGGCCGGATCTGGGCGCCCACCAACTTTCTTGCCTACCTTGCCCTGCGCCGCCACGCGCTGAAGGGGCCCTGCGGGGATCTCGCGGGGAAGAGCCTGGACCTTATCATGAAGGAGTGGCTGGAAAAGGGCCATGTCCACGAGACTTTCAACGGGGACACGGGGGAGGGCTGCGATGTCCGCAACAGCGATAAATTCTACCACTGGGGGGGGCTGCTGTCCTACATCGCCCTCATAGAGCGGGGATTTATCGAAGGCCCGGAGCGGCCCCTCTGACTTATCCGCCGCAATTTGCTATAATTGCGGCATGAAAAAGATAGCCCTTACGGGCATTAAACCCACCGGCATACTGCACGTTGGCAACTACTTTGCGGCGATTAAGCCGGCCCTGGCCCTGACGGGGAATTACGACGCCCGGTACTTTATCGCCGACTATCACGCCCTGAACACGGTCAAGGACGCCGGGGAGCTTTCTTCCCTGATCCGCCAGGTGGCCGCAGGCTGGCTGGCCGCCGGCCTGGACCCGGAACAGGTTATCTTTTACCGGCAGAGTTCTGTCCCGGAAACCTTTGAGCTGGCAACGCAGCTTATGGCCTTTACCAGCAAGGGTCTGATGAACCGCGCCCACGCCTACAAAGCGGCGGTGCAGGCCAACACGGAAAAGGGCGGCGACCCGGACGCGGGGATCAACATGGGGCTCTACACCTACCCCGTGCTGATGGCGGCGGACATTATCCTGTTTGACAGCGACGTGGTCCCCGTGGGGCAGGACCAGGTCCAGCATATCGAGATGGCCCAGGACATCGCCCAGGCGGTGAACTACAACTAC
>JAISMQ010000066.1 GCA_031276685.1 Treponema sp.
CGGGGCGGCTGCATATCCGGCGGCGGCCAGCCCTACGGCGGCACCGACGATGTCCGCAAACAGCGGACCCGGGGGCTCTACGAGGACGATACCAAGTCGGCCTACCGCTGCTCCCACCAGAATCCCTTTATCCAGCAGGTGTACCAGGAGTTTCTGGGCGAACCCAACGGCCACAAGGCCCACGAGCTTCTCCACACCACGTACACCGAGCGGCCCCTGTATTTAAAGTAACGCGCCCGCATTAACGCTGCGCGCGCCCCTGACGGCTTCGGCCGCCGGGGGCGTTTTTTTTCATAAAATAATTCAATTTTTTGTAATATAGTTATATAACCGTGCAATAATTTTATTGATACATGATTTTATTCGGCAGAATTGTAAAAAATTTATTGACAGCAAAACTATCCAATACAATAATTTTTATTTACAGAGGCCTTTAAGAAAACTACACGCGCAAAAATTATGCGGACGCGCCTGGTATTTGCGCCTGAAACACTGTTGAGGAGAAATTATGAACCTGGCAAAAAAAATTGCGGCGCTGGCGCTGGCGGCGGCCGTATGTATACCTGTTTCCTGCAAAGGCGGGAAAACGGAGCGGGCCGTCCCGGCGGTCCTTGAGTTTTGGTCCACACAGACGACGGGGGACGGGCCGCGGCGGATGAACGGCGTCATCGAACGGTTTAACCGGGACAATCCCGGCATCAAGGTAAACCTTACCCTTATCGTCAACGACGCCTACAAACAGAAACTCGCAGTTGCCATGAACTCGGGGCAGACGCCGGATACCTTCCTCTCCTGGTCCGGGGGGCCCATGTACGAATACGCCAGGAACGGGACTATTACGGATCTTACGCCCTACATGGACGGCGGCAACTTCAAAGACAAGTTCCTTGACGCGGCTATCGCCCAGGTTACCTACGACGGGAAACTCTGGGGCGTTCCCATGTCCAACGTGTCGGTCTGCACCGTGTTCTACAACAAGGAAATTTTCGACAGGTACAAGCTGCAGGTGCCAGGTACCATCCGGGAGCTTGAGGCGGTCTGCGACACCCTTAAAGCAAACGGGATTACCCCCTTCGCCCTGGCAAACAAAACCCAGTGGACAGGCTCCATGTACTTCATGTTCCTCGCCACCCGCCGGGGCGGGGTACAGCCCTTTATCAAAGCGGTGGACGGTTCCGGCAGCTTTACCGATCCCGCCTTTATCCACGCGGGGGAAAAGATCCAGGAGTGGGTACACAAGGGCTACTTCAACACCGGGTTTAACGGCCTTGACGAAGATTCGGGCCAGGCCCGGCAGATTCTCTACCGGAACGAGGCGGCTATGCACCTTATGGGAAGCTGGTTCAATTCCACGGTTATTACGGAGAACCCCGGCTACAAGGAAAAGCTGGGGATCTTCAAATTCCCCCGGGACGAGGACGGCGCCGGCAACCCCGACACGGTAATCGGCACGGTGGGGGACAACTTCTACCACGTGGCGGCTTCCAGCGGGAACCCCGACAAGACCTTCGAGCTTATCACCCACTTTATCGACGAGGAAGGGACCAGGGATATCCTTGCCGCCGGCAGGATTCCGCCCCTTAAAGGCATCACGCTGGAAGATCCCATCCTGGCAGAACTCTTTGCCCAGGTGGAATCCGCCCCGGACATGCAGCTTTGGTACGACCAGTCCCTGGCGCCCGAAGTGGCGGATATCCACAAGGTTACCAGCCAGGAGATATTCGGCCTTACGCTGAGCCCCCTGGAGGCGGCCCGGCAGTTGCAGGACGCCCAGGCGGCGTACCTTAAACGGTAAGGGAGCTTCTAAAAACCAGGCGGTTTTTAGGGATGCCCTAAAACTTGCGGCGCGTCCGGGAACGCCCCGGGCGCGTAATTTTTTACGGGAGCCAGTTTCACAAGCCGGACGGTTTTGAAACGGCCCCATGGGGGAAAACCTTATGACCGGAGCGAAAAAAATTTCCCTCCGTTACGCCCAGGAACGGGCGGTTCGTACAGCGGCCTCCGTATTTCTGTTCCCGGCGCTGCTGTTCCTCGTTGTTTTTGTCGTTTACCCGATTGTAGAATCCTTCGCCGCCAGCGCCACGCGCTGGAACGGGATGGGCCGGCAGCGGGTTTTTATCGGCATGGGGAACTGGATCCAGCTTGCAAAGGACATCAATTTCTGGAAAGCCTTTGGCAACAATATCAAGATCATGTTCCTCTCCCTTGTTTTCCAGGCGCCCTTTGCCATGTCCCTGGCGACGTTTCTCGACGTGACCGAAAAAAAGGGCGCGGTGTTCAAGGTGGTGTGGTTCCTGCCCTACCTGCTTTCCTCCGTAGCCATCGGGGTGCTTTTTAAGTACGCCCTGGACGCGAACTACGGCATTCTCGCGTCAATCTCCAAGCTCTTCGGCGGCGGGGGGGTAGATCTGCTGGGGAACCCCGGCGCGGCCCTCTACACGGTTATCGCCGTTGTATGCTGGCAGTACATCCCCTTTTACATGGTCCTCTACCTTGCGGCCTACGGCACCATCCCGGTGGAGCTTTACGAGGCGGCCAGCATAGACGGGGCGACCCGTATGCAGTACTTCTGGCGGGTATCCCTGCCCATGCTGCGGCCCGCGGTGGTTTCCGGAATGACCCTTTCGATTATCGGTTCCCTTAAATATTTCGATCTTATTTTTGTAATGACCGGGGGAGGCCCCGGGGTAGCCACGGAACTAATGGCCACGATGATGTATAAAACTTCCTTCGTGCGTTACAACATGGGCTACGGGGCCACCCTTGCCGGCGGCATGTTTATCCTTATCACCCTGGTGGCCCTGGTTACCATAGGGCTTCTGAACCGGAAAACGGAGTTATAATATGAAAAACACCGGACGCCCGGCGGGAAGGGCGGCGCATTTTTCCCCGTTGTGGATACTGGCGCTTATCTTCGCCCTGTTCTGGCTGGTAATTACCGGCGCACCCTTCCTGTTCCAGATATTCACCTCGATGAAAAATTCGGGGGAATTTATTACCGGGGGGCTTTTCGCCCTGCCGGAGAACATCAGCCTTGAGAACTACGCAAGCGTGATGCGCGGGGGTTTTTACAAATACTTTCTTAACAGCGTCATAGTTCTGGCGCTTACGCTGACCCTGACCCTGCTGATCAGCGCCTGCGCCGCCTACCCCCTCGCCCGGATGCGCTTCCTGCTCAACAAGCCTTTGTTCAGCGCCATTGTTGCCGCCATGTCCATCCCCATCCACGTCACCCTGATCCCCATTTTTACCCTGAGCGTCCGCATGGGGGTATACGATTCCCTTGCCGGGGTTATCGGCCCCCAGGTGGCCTTCCACCTTCCCATGTCTATCTTCATCCTTAGCGCCTTCATGCGGGGCATATCGCGGGAAATGGAAGAAGCCGCGGAAATTGACGGCTGCGGGAAATTTTCCACTTTTTTCAGGGTGATCTTCCCCCTTTCGCGATCCGGGCTTGCCACGCTTGCCATCTACAACGGGGTCGTTATCTGGAACGAATTTATTTTTGTGATGGTGCTTACCCAGTCCCAGGACAGCCGCACCCTGCCGCTGGCAATCTGGGAGTACCAGGGCCAGTACAGCATGGACACCCCCCTTATTATGGCGCTGCTTGTCCTTTCCTCCCTTCCCATCGTCCTTCTGTACATCATGGGGCAGGACAAACTGGTCAAGGGGATGATGGCCGGGGCGGTCAAAGGCTGAAGCCCCGCCTTGTACAGGGCCCCCGGACGGTGTATGATAAGCGGCAGCCATGACAGACGCGGAAATTCTTTCCTGCATTGATCATACCCTGCTTAAGCCTGCGGCGGGCCGGCAGGACATTTTTAAACTCTGCGCCGAAGCCCTGGAGTGGCGTACCGCGTCGGTGTGCATACCCCCCTGCTACGTAAAAGAGGCCCGCGAGGAATTCGGCCAACTCAACATCTGCACGGTTGCCGGCTTCCCCCTGGGCTATTCGGTTACCGGGGCAAAGGTTCTGGAGGCCGAACAGGCCGTTCTGGACGGCGCCGGGGAAATTGACATGGTGATCAACATTACCCATGTAAAAAACGACCGCTTTGACCGGACGGAAGAGGAGATCCGGCTGGTGCGGGCAGCCTGCGGCGGGCATACCCTCAAAGTTATTGTGGAAACCTGTTACCTTACGGCGGACGAAAAGATCCGCCTTTGCGAAATCGCCGGCCGGGCCGGGGCGGATTACATCAAGACCTCGACCGGATTCGGCAGCGCGGGGGCGGCGCTGGAGGATGTCCGGCTTTTTAAGGCCCATGCCGGCCCGGAACTCAGGATAAAGGCCGCCGGGGGCATAAGAACGCGGGACGACATGGCCGCGTTTATCAAGGCCGGGGCCAGCCGGATCGGCACCAGTTCCGCCTGTGTTGTGGCGGCAAAATAATTTGAATAGCGGGCTTCTTCCAAAAAACAAAGTTTTGGAACGGCCCCCGGAGGTTCGATGATGAAGAGAAAGGCGTTGATTTTGTGCGGCGGCTGGGACGGGCACGAACCCAAGCTGGTAACGGCGCGGTTCAAGGCGTTTCTGGAGTCCGAAGACTTCGAGGTTTCCGTGGCGGAAACCCTGGAAGTTTTGAACGACACGGAACTGCTTGGATCCCTGGACCTTTTTATCCCCGTGTGGACCATGAGCGCCGACCCGCCGCCCAAGTTCGGCCCCCTGCTGGAAGCCGTCGGGGGCGGGCTGGGGATCGCGGGCAACCACGGCGGCATGTGCGACGCCTTTAGGCTGAGTACCGACTACCAGTTCCTTACCGGGGCGAACTGGGTCTCCCACCCCGGCGGGGACGGTACCAAGTACATGGTCAACATCATCAGCAAGTCAAACCCCATCACCGAGGGGATACGGGATTTCGAGGTCAGTTCCGAACAGTACTACCTCCACGTGGATCCCGCCAACGAGGTCCTGGCGACAACGCGGTTCCCCGTGGCCCACTGGTACCATTCGGCCAACGGGGAGGTGGATGTCCCCCAGGTCTGGACCCGGCGCTGGGGCTACGGCAGGGTTTTTTACAACGCGCTGGGGCACCACGACGACGTGTTCAATATTCCCGAAGCCTGGGAACTCATGAAACGGGGGCTCCTCTGGGCTGCGGCAGGCAAGCGTATCGCCGTTGAAAAAGGTCTGTCGGTAAGCGACTGGACCAGCGATAAAAAGATGTTTTAAGGAGACAGCTATGGGCGTACAGAGAATTGGCATTGTGGGAGTTGGGAACATCAGCGGTATTTACCTCAAAAACCTTAACGGCATGTTCGGGAAGCGGGTAAAGGTTACGGCGGTAACCGACCTTATCCACGAGCGGGCGGCCAAGGCCAACGCGGACTACGGGATTCCCCACATCAAAAAGACTGAGGATCTTATCAACAGTCCCGATGTGGACATTATCCTCAACATAACCGAGCCGTATAATCACTACGGGGTTTCCCTTCAGGCGGTAAAGGCGGGCAAGCATATCTACACCGAAAAACCCATCTGCGCCGAACGGAAGGAAGCCCAGGAAGTACTTAAGATCGCGGCGGAAAAAAAGCTGCGGGTCGGCAACGCGCCGGACACCTTCCTGGGGGCGGGAATCCAGACCTGCCGGAAGCTCCTCGACGACGGCTGGATCGGCAAACCCGTGGCGGTGACGGCGTTTATGGTCGGCCGGGGGCACGAGCACTGGCATCCGGGGCCGGAATTCTACTACAAGAAAGGCGGCGGCCCCATGTTCGACATGGGCCCCTACTACCTTACCGCCCTGGTAAACCTTATCGGCCCCGTGGTGCGGGTGTCGGGTTCCACCAGGAAGACTTTTGAAACCCGGACCATCAGCAGCGAGCCGCTGAACGGCAAAATCATCAACGTTGACGTGCCCACCCATATCGCCGGAGTCATGGACTTTGCCAACGGCGCGGTGGGGACCATCATCACCAGCTTCGATGTCTACTCCCACACCCTGCCCTGCATCGAGATCTACGGCAGCGACGGGACCCTGCGGGTTCCCGATCCCAACACCTTCGGCGGCCCGATCTACGTCAAACGTTTTTGGGAAGAGAAGTGGTCCGAAATCCCCCTGCTCAAAAAATACCCCGACAACAGCCGGGGCCTGGGGCTTACCGACATGGCGGAGGCGATTGCCGAGGGGAGGCCGCACCGGGCTTCAGGCGAACTGGCCTACCACGTGCTTGACATCATGCACGGCTTCCACGATGCTTCAGCGTCGGGCCAGTACTATGATGTAAAGAGTACCTGCGCCCGGCCGGAACCGCTGGACGCATAGCGGCGGACCGCAGTAGACTGCCAAACACGGCGAAACGCCGGGCGCCCGCGCATACCACCCGTCTGCGCGGGCGTTATTTTAGTGTCATGCGGACAATAAACGTAAAAGGAGCGTGTATGAAAAAGAGATTAAT
>JAISMQ010000082.1 GCA_031276685.1 Treponema sp.
TAGTATCCTCCCGCGAGAATACTACCGTTTCCCTTCTTATTTGTAAAGTTTTAGATGTTACGGTGTACTAGATTGTAGTATGGCGGTGAATATGATGTCTGTCAAGCGAATTTTCGCGAATTTTTACCTGAATTCATAAAAAACGCCAATATGGGTACAATGATGTATAGTATATTTGCCAGTTTTCTGTTCAGTACGCCCTATCAAGGTGTTATGTGGCGGGCCTGCCCTTCCCCTTGCCCAAAATGCTACATAGGCGTATAGTATCCCCATGGACCTTGGGGCGAAATTGGCGATCCTGGCGGGGGCGGCGAAGTACGACGCATCCTGCGCTTCCTCCGGCAGCGGGGAGTCCCCCGGCCGCCATAAAGCCGCCGGCTTAAAGGCAGCGGGCTTAAAGGCCGGCGGGGGCGCGTCGTTCGGGATCAGCCGTCCCGCCGGGGTCTGTCACAGTTGGACCGAGGACGGCCGCTGCGTGAGCCTTCTCAAGGTCCTCTTTTCCAACCAGTGCCGCTTCGACTGCGCCTACTGCGTGAACCGGGCCTCCGCCGATGTCCCGCGCAGTTCCTTCCCGGTAAGCGAGCTGGTGGATCTTACCTGCCAGTTCTACCGGCGGAACTACATCGAGGGGCTTTTCCTTTCATCGGGGATCTTCGCGGACCCGGACATTGTCATGGAACAGCTTGTCGGGACCGCCCGGACCCTCCGCACCCAGGCGGGCTACGGGGGCTATATCCACCTTAAGATCATCCCCGGCGCCGGGGAAGCGCTGATCCGGGAGGCGGGGCGCTGGGCGGACCGGCTCAGCGCCAACATAGAGCTTCCCACGGAACAGAGTCTGAGCCGCCTGGCGCCGCAGAAGTCCGGCAGGCAGATCTTCGCCGCCATGGAGCAGTTCTGCGGCCTTAGCCGGGAATCCGAGGAGGGCCGCCGCCGGGTAACGTTTTTGCCCCAGGGCAAAAGCGCCGCCCCGGCCTTCGCCCCCGCCGGCCAGAGTACCCAGCTTATCGTGGGGGCCAGTGCGGAGGACGACCGCCGGATAATCGCCCTGTCCAGCGCCCTGTACCGGAAGTACGCCCTCCGCCGGGTGTACTACTCCGCTTATATCCCCGTAGGGGGCGGGGCCCCCGAACCCTGGCTCCCCGCGTATCCCACGGGGTCCCCGGAGGCGGACACTGGGGCGGCGGGGTCCCGCGGACTCCCGTTCCCGGACGCCGGATGGCGCTGGAACGGCCCCCCGCGATCCGTTCTTGCCAGGGAGCACCGGCTTTACCAGGCGGACTGGCTCCTCCGCTTTTACCACTTTGACGCCGCCGAGATCCTCGGCGAATCCCAGCCCTTCCTCGATCCCCACCTCGATCCAAAAACGGTCTGGGCGCTTGGGCACCCGGATTTTTTCCCCGTGGAGGTAAACCGGGCCGATTACGAGGCCCTGCTCCGGGTCCCCGGCATCGGCGCCAAGACCGCCCGGCGGATCGTCGAGACCCGCCGTTCCCGGACCATCGGTTTTGACGGCCTCCGCCGCCTGGGCGCCGTTATGAAACGGGCCCGCTACTTTGCCAGTTGTTCCGGCGCGGTCCTGGACACGCCCGCCGATCCCCGCCGTATCCGCCGCCTCCTTGCCGATGACGACGCGCTCCAGTTGCCCCTGTTCGAGTTTTAGTCCCGGCCCTGCCCTTGCCATTTTTACTATAAAAACATATAGTAAACGCCATGGAAGCGGAATCGCGTTATGACGGGACTCTGGAAGGGTTCTTCGCCCTGCTGGACCGGCTCTGGGGCGCCGCGCTGCCGGAGGAACGCTGGCCCCGGCGGGTCGTCCGGCCTGCCGGGTGTTCCGGCGGCTTTCCCGACGGGGAGGGCTCCCTCTTTGACCCGCCCGCGCAGCCCCCGCAGCCTGGCCCGCTTCCCGACCCGCTGGGCGGCGCGGTCCCGCAGGACGGCGCTGCAGGGATCCTGTTCCGGGTTTCCGCGGACGCCTACGACGCGCTGGTCCGCGTCTGGATGAGCGGCCGCCCCCTGGAAGGGGAGGCCCTGCGCTACGCGCTCCGGGTACTGTCTGCGGCGAAGAGGGCCGCGTCCGGCCCTGTGCCAAATCCCGCGCCCGGTCAGGCTGGCGGCGCGGCGTGGTACTGCCGCGAGGAGGCCCGCCGGGGCGCCGCCGTCGCGGCCCGGGATCGGCTGGACGATGATTGCCGGGCCGTGCTGGCGCTTTCCGGCAAAGTCGCCCACGAAATCGACCGGCTTACGGGCTTCCTCCGCTTCAGCCCCGACGGGCGGGGGCGCTACGTTGCGCGCTGTTCCCCGGACTACGCTATCCTTCCGGCCCTGGGCCCTCACTTTTCCGGCCGCTTTGGGGACGCGCCCTGGGCCGTTATCGATCAAAAGCGGGGCCTCGCCCTGGCCGGGGTGGGCGGGGGGGATGCCCGGCTGTTCGCCGGCCGCGGGCCCCGTCCTTCCGAAGCCGGGCCGCCCGGAGTCGGGCCGCCCGAGACCGGGCAGTCCGAAGCCTGGGAAGAGCTCTGGCGCTGTTACCACCGGGTCATTAGTATCGAAAGCAGGAAGAACCCTTCGCTGCAGCGGGGCTTCATACCCTTACGCTACCGGGGCTACCTGGACGAATTCAAAACTCCCCCGGCCCCGCCGGCGGGGGGAGGATCCCCCGGTTCCGGAGGATTGTAACTGAAAACAAAGCACGGTGGTTTTACAGGATAAGGCTGTTTCGCCGGAAGCCGGATGCTGAAACAGGCTCAAAAAAGGACTTTTTCTTGCCTTTGACGGCCCGGCTGGGGCCGCGTACCGCTGGTAATAGTTTGCTGCCGTTGTTGGGAGGCGTTCTATGCGATTCCTGGGGAAGCTTCTATGCGCCCTATCCGTTTGTTGCGCCGCCCTCCCTCTGGGGGCTGCGGATCCCTTTACGCTTACCCTCGATGACGCGGTGGCGCGGGCCCTGGACCACAGCGTCAGCCTTGAGACGGGCCGCATCACGCTGGAAGAGCGGGATTACGCCGCCGACCGCCTGTGGGCGCTGGTGTTCCCCGCTATCAGCGCCGATGCCGGCATCAGGTACGGGAGTACCCTCTTTACCGGCGCCCGGCAGCCTGTGGAGCAGCGGTTCAGCTACAGTACCTCCGTCGGCCTTAGCCTTAGTTTTACTGCGGGGCTCCCCTACCGCATGAAGCTCCTTGGCCTTGCCTACGACCGGCAGCTTTTAACTTACGAGGACGCCCAGCGGCTTCTGGAGATCGCGACGGTAAAGAGCTTCTGTGACCTTGTCGCGGAACGGAAAAACCTCGACCAACTGGCCGAAACCCAGGACCTGGCGGAACGCCAGTTGGAGCGGTCCCGCATCGGCAGGGACAACGGGCTGATCGGCCAAACGGCGCTGAGCCAGAGCGAACTGGCGGTGGAGGTCGCGAACTACGAGCTGAGCGTTGCCCAGGCGACCTACGCGGCCAATCTCGGCGCCTTTCTCAGCTCCCTGGGGCTCCCCCCCGAACCCTTGGCGGAACTGGAGGGGGAATTCGAAGTCCGGCGGCTGAAACTGGACGCGGAAGAGCTTATCCGGGAATACCTTGACAAGCGGCCCGACATCGTGCAGCAGAGCCGGGCCATCGAGGAAGCGAAACTGGCGAGCCGGCAGAGGAGCCTGGACGCCCGGTCCCCCTCGCTGCGCCTGTCCCTGAACTGGGGGGGCGGTTCCGGGGGCGGGGGTATTACGGCCCCCTTCGCCGACAGCCTCAGCGGGTCCGTCTCCCTCAGTATCCCTGTCAATTCCTGGATACCCGGCACGACTGAATCCCAGGCCCTGCGCACGGCGAAAAACGAAATTGAAAAGGCCGAACTGAACTTAACGAACATCAAAAACCAGGCCGCCGCCCAGATCCGGATGCTGGTGGCGAATTTGCGGAACTCCTGGGAAAGCCGGGAGATCGCCCTGCGGCGGGAGCAGATCGCCCAGCGGTCCTACGATCTGACTGAGCGGGGTGTTCAGAACGGGGCCGTGGAGACTTTCGCGCTGGAGACAAGCCGCAAGAGCCTGACCGACGCCTGGTACCAGGTGCTGCGGAGCGGATTTTCCTACCAGAAACTCGCCCTGGACCTGGCCCAGGCCCTGAACGCGGATTGGCGGAACTATATCACAAGGAGCGGCCCGTGAGCAAATCGGTGTCCCGTATCGTTACGGTTAGTATTGTCGGACTGATCCTCTTTTTCGGGATCCTTATCGGGCTGAACCTGTACTGGGGCATGCGGCGCGCCCAGGGTTTCGCCTCGGCAGGTTCCGCGCCCGCGCGGGCCGCGCCGCAGGGCGCTGCCCGTCCGGGGGCGATGGGCGGAGGCGCGGGCGGGCAGGCGGCGGGTATCCCGGCGGCCTGGAATCAGCCGGCCCGGGCTTCCACGGCGGTCAGGGTAACCGAAGTGGTGTCCGGGACTATCGAAACCAGCGTTATGATCAACGGGGACGTGCTGGCGGCAAGCCAGGTGTCCATTTTTCCGGCGATGGCGGGGAAACTGACCCAACTGCGCTACCGGGTAGGGGACTGGGTCAACCGGGGCCAGGCCGTCGCCACTGTGGATCCTTCCCGGCCGGGGGAGGAATACGAGCCAAGCCCGGTGCTGTCCACGATTGGCGGTACCGTCCTTTCGGTCCCGGTCAGCCTGGGGGATACGGTCAGCCCTTCCACGGTAATTTACGTTGTCGGGGACCTTTCCAACCTTGTGGTGGAAACCTTCGTGCCGGAGCGTTACTCCAATATCGCCCGCCGGGGCCTTGCCGCGCAGGTATCCCTGGAAGCCCTGCCGGGCGAAACCTTTCCGGCGACGGTGCAGGAGCTAAGCCCCGTGCTGGATCCCGCCTCCCGCACCCTGCGGATACGGCTCCGCTTTAACCAGCGGGACGCCCGCATCCGGGCGGGCATGTTCGCCACCGTAAGCCTTGTGACTAACGCCCGCCAGGATGTGCCGTTGATACCAAGGGACGCGGTGATCAACACCTACGGTTCCTGGATCGCCTTCGTGGTTGACGAATCCAATATCGCCCGGCGGCGGACCGTCACGCTGGG
>JAISMQ010000261.1 GCA_031276685.1 Treponema sp.
GGGCGCCTTCTTTATCCGATCCCGGGGAGAGTTGAATCTCAACCCAGCTATCCTCTTTCAAAACCGCAAGCTGGGCCGCCACAACGGTATAGGGCTTCCACTGCTTAGTCAGCAGAAGCCCCGCCCGGCGGTAGTGGGGATAGGGGCTTTTGTGCCGCAGGGTAACGGTAACGCCGCCCGCCGCGGCATCCCCTCCGGATGGAGAAGATGCCGTTGGCGTATCGTCCGGCAAAGCGGATGTACCGTGGCCCGGACGCTCCCCGGCAGCCAGGGGAGAATCGTTGTTAAAATTTTTATCGTTGTTGCCTCGGGGATCCCATCCTGCCTCTTTCAGCATTTTATACGCGTCCCCAAGTTTAACGCCCAGGGTCTTGGCCATTTCTTCGACAATGGCTTTCCGATCCTTTTTGGCGGCTTCGTTCAGCCGCTTGATCCAATCCCCGGGCGGTATGCCGCCGGATGATCCGCCGCCTCCGGCGTCATCGGGGGCCATAAAGAATTGGGATACTAAAAACAGCGCCGCTAATCTCATACCATCGCCCCCTTATGCCAGCCACGGGGAGACGATCAGTTCCGCCGTGTGGTAATTGGGGTTGGACGCCCCGTCTGTATTAAACTGCATTTCCAGCAGTTTCCGGGCCGCCGCTTCGTTGGTGGGGTCCACCACCAGGTGGGTCGGCACGATGCCCAGGGGATCGCCGCCGTCCCGTTTGAAGGTCAGCATCCGAAGCCGGGCCGCTTCGTAGTTCGCGGCGGTCAGGGCCGCCTTGCTGGCAACCGCCTGCTGCCAGAACCCGTACCCGAAGTTCCCCCGGTACCGGATGCCGTACAAGTACTGGTCTTTGATAAACACCGAATCGTTTTTGGTATCGGTGATCTCGTCCATTTCCGGCGGGGTCCGCTGTTGGAGGATGAAGGGTTTCAATACCCCGGAGAGGGACAGGAGAAACCAGGGCCTCCCGGTGTCGGCGTTTTCCCCGGCGAGGGTTCCCACATAATTGGAAACGCTTCCCGCCGACCCGGTACCGTCGGCATTGGGATACACCGGATGATCCACATCGAAGAAATTCTGTCCGTCAAAACAGAGGGTGGAAAATCCGCCCGTAAGGAGGGCGGCGATATTCCGGTTGAAGAAGGCCAGTACCTCGTCGGCCATGGCGCGGGCCAGGGGCCGGTAGATGCCGAGGTTGTCATCCTCGATGTCAACACGCTTGACCCCCAGGGTTGCCTCGTAGAGTCTGTTGGCGATGGCGTAGGATGCTTCCTTGATATCGTTGATAACCCGGTCGCCTACCCATTCCCGGAGTTTCGGGAACTGTCCCAACCAGCCGTAGGTGTTGCTGGCCGTGTTTGAGGTGATGACCGTCGCCAGGGTCTTATACAGGGGATTGGCTTCCAGCGCCGCCAGTTGGGCGGCGAACTCCCCCCGCACCATGGTGCGGAGGGCTTGTAAGGTGGTGTCTTTGATGATCATTGCTGACCCTCCTTAAGCTTTTTCCATTCTTCCGGGCTATAGCCGGCGGCGGCGGCCATCGCCGTTTCCTCGGCGTTCAAGGCCGGTCCGCCGCCTGCGGCCGGAGGCGTACCTTCCGGCGCCTGGGTTTCCGTACCGATGATCGCCGGGCTTGCGGCGGCGATTTTCTTGAAGGTCTGGAGCCCTTCCTGCGTGGCGCACAGGGCCAGGTACTCGGCCCGGCTTGCCGGGGCGATCTTCCGGTTCTTGACCGCCTCGTCCACCGCGGCCTCCGCGTCCTGTTTCTGACGGGCGGCGTTGAGTTCCGCAAGCTGCCTTTCGGCGGCCACCGCCCGCGCTTCCATCGCGTTGAGGTCGGCCCGGGGAGCGTAGGCCGCCAGGTCTACCTTCGACGCGTCCGTCTGCAGGGACCCGCCCTGCGGGCCTCCTGCCGCGGCCGGTTGAGCAGCGTTCAGCACGGCCTTGTTTTGCAGGGCTTGTACCGCCGCAAGCGCTTCCGCCTCGGTCGCGGTTTCGCTCAAGCCCAAGGCCGCATATAATGCTTTATTCATGGATACCTCCATACAATTGATAATTCCGGACTGTTCGCTGTTAAGCGCCGGTAATTGCAAATTTGGGGAATTGGTTAGGGCGGCCCGGAGTACCGCGGTGATTTCGCCCTGGTCGTCGTGGAGGAAAACCGGCGAAATGAAGCTGTACTCCTTGTTGAGTACCGCCAGTTCCCCGCGCTTCGTCCATTCCACATCGGCCCAGATCGATCCGCCCTGGCCGGTCCGCAGCCTGGTCATCCATCCCATCGCCGGGGATGAACCGCCCTTGGGGGCCGAAAGGTCCGTGGCGTGGTTTTCGTCAACGACCAGCTTTGAAAGCCGGGCCATGGAATTGAGGACCGTTTTTTGCGGATTGCTGTTTTTCCATTTGCGCCCGTCCCGGCCCTGGATCATGGTCCCGGCGGGGATGAGTTCGATGGACCGCGGGACGGCTCCGCTTTCAAAATTGAGGGATAAAAATAGGCTGCCGGTAATCTCCATACCGACAGCCTATGGGACGGGGCGGAACTTTTTGTACTAATCGTGGTTATTGCTTTCGGCCAGTTCCAGGAAGGGGAGGTACGGCA
>JAISMQ010000143.1 GCA_031276685.1 Treponema sp.
ATTGGCGACGAGGCCGCCTCCCGGATCGAAAAGGCCAGGGCGGAGGGCCGGAAAAGCTTGGCGGTGGGGACAACCAGCTACCGCGCCCTGGAATCCGCGTGGATCCCCGCGCCGCCCGGTTCCCCCGGCCCGGCTTACCCGCAGGGGGGGGCTCTGCGCCGGGGGGAGGGGAGTACCGCCATCTTCATCTACCCCGGCTACCGTTTCAAAGCGGCGGACCAGCATTTTACCAACTTCCACACCCCCGGTTCCAGCCTGCTTATGCTGGTGTCGGCCTTCGCCGAAGCCGGGGAGTTCCCGGGCGCCGCGCCCCGCGCCGGAACGGGCGCCTGCGCCGGGACCCTTACGGGCCGGGAGCTTATCCTGGAAAGCTACGCGGAGGCGGTCCGGGAGGGCTACCGTTTTTTTAGCTACGGGGACGCTATGCTGATTCGTTAGGGGGGCAGGGCCAGCGCGTATACCACAACGATATTCGCTGCGGGCGCTTAAAAACAGGGTATGTTCTGGGGTCCTGTCGGCGGTAAAAATCCATGCAGGCATGGCGTTTTTCCCGCCGACACCCCGCCCCGCACTTGCTCCCCCCTGTTTTTAAGCGCCCCCGTCAATTCCCTGTGGGTTATATGCGCTGGTCCTGCCCCCGGACAAGGGTAGGGCATGAGCGGAAGGTGAAATATTGTCATAAAGGGTGTAAAACGGCCCTAATTTACTTAATGCGCTGGTCCTGGTTAGAAGGGTCCCAGGGGTTGAACAGCAGGATCCCCTCGATGTCTTCAAAATCCCTGGTGTTCCGGGTTAGCACCGCGAGGCTCCGGGCCAGGGCGGTGGCGGCGATAAGGGAATCGAAGTGGGGGAGGGGCCTGCCGGTCCCCGCGCAGATCCTGCCCCATTCCCGCATGATCTCCCCGTCAACCGGGATAATGCGATCCCTGAACCATCCGGGGATCTGGATGTCCAGAAAATGGGTAAGGCGGATCTTTTTTTCCCCGGGGGGGAGCCGTTCCACCCCATAGGAGATCTCCCCGATGCTTATGGCGCTTAAAAAAAACGCCCTTTGATCGCGGCTGTCGACAAAATGC
This sequence comes from Treponema sp., assembly GCA_031276685.1. Taxonomy (GTDB): domain Bacteria; phylum Spirochaetota; class Spirochaetia; order Treponematales; family Breznakiellaceae; genus JAISFT01. Next base: position 1,077 of record JAISMQ010000143.1, read on the forward strand.
CTGACGTTGGGGTCGCAGTCCGGTTTCCGGATCTCCGATACCACGTTTGTATCAAGGAGATAGTTCAAAGATTGATGTTCCGCATCGGTTCTGCCCGGCGCTCCGGCAGTTCCAGTTCCGCGCCGTTCCAGGGGGAATTCTGGAAGAACTCGAAAAGGGTCGGTTTTTCCGGCGGGCTGAGTTTTTTGTACTCGTCCATGGAGAGGACGACCGCCTTTTCTTCCCCCCGGATGGTGATGATCTGCGGCTCCCTGGCGGCGGATCTTACGACTTCGCTAAGCATTGCCTTGGCCTCCTGCAACTGCCATGTTGTGTTCCTTACCTGTGTTTTCATGTTTCTTACCTATTGCTTCATGTGGTCTAACTGGTCTGACTATACTGTAGTTCTATCTTCGTGTCAAGTCTTTTCCCCCTTTTTCTTTTCCCGGGGGCTGCGGCTTCTCTGGACGTTAAAAACCCGGTATCATGGGCTTCTATGGTGGAACGGCGGGGGGCCTGGCTGGGGCAGGGGACTATTTTGTGCTGCGCGGTGCTGTGGAGTACCAGCGGGCTGTTCATCAAGCTGCTGGACTGGCACCCCCTCCTCATTGCCGGGGGCAGGAGCGCCGTTGCGGCCCTGTTCCTCTTCGCGGTTCGCTGCGCGGCTGTCCGCCGCCGCCCGGTACGGCGGGAAGGCGCGCCTGCGGGCCGGTTTCCGGTCGTGGCGGGGGCCCTGGCCTACGCGGCCACGATGATCTCCTTTGTGTGGGCCAATAAGCTGACAACGCCGGCCAACGCGATTCTGCTGCAGTACACCGCCCCCGTGTGGGCGGCCCTGCTGGGCTGGCGCCTGATTGGGGAAAAGCCCCGCTGGTTCCACTGGGGGGCTCTGGCGCTGGTCATGGGGGGGCTTTTGATATTTTTCCGGGAGGATCTAAAGGCGGGGGGCCCGGGGCTTTCCACGATCCGGGGGGATATCGTCGCCCTGGTTTCCGGCCTGATTTTTGGGGCCCATTCGGTGTTTTTGCGGATGCAGAAGGACGGGAATCCGGCGGATTCCATGCTGGGGGCCCATCTTGTCTGCGCGGCGGTCTCGCTTCCGGTCTTTGTCCTTATGCCCCCGGCCCCGGATATCCGGTCCCTGGGGGCGCTTGGCTTTATGGGGCTTTTCCAGGTGGGCCTTGCCTCGCAGCTTTTTGCCTTTGGGATCCGGCGGGTCCAGGCCATGCAGGCCCTCCTTATCGCGATGATCGAACCCGTGCATAACCCTCTGTGGGTCTTTATCGTCACCGGCGAGCGCCCCTCCCCGGCGGCCTTCGCGGGGGGCCTGGTGATCATCGCGGCGGTTCTGCTTTCTTCGGTTCTGGCGCAGCGCTCTCAGGCCCGGCGCATATAACCCACAGAGAGTTGACGGGGGCGCTTAACTGGCCCTGCCGGAAAACTAAGCCTGGGCCGTAAAACTCCGATAATGAGGGTATGATACGCGGATGGTACACGGGGGCCAGCGGCATGCGGGCGCAGCAATGGCGGCTCGACGCGGTGGCGAACAACCTGGCCAATATCGATACCGACGGCTACAAGCGGGACGTGGCGGCCTTTAAGGCCTTTCCCGAACTGCTCCTGCGGCGCACCGATGACGAC
>JAISMQ010000209.1 GCA_031276685.1 Treponema sp.
AAAACCGAGGATGATATTGCCAAAACCAGGAATTTCGGGAAAAAATCCCTCCAGGAGATCAAGGAGAAGCTTAAAGAGTGGAACCTGGGCCTGGGGATTACGGATATAAACCAGCTAAAGAACGCTGTACGGGTTGTTCCCCAGAAGGAAGTAGAAGATGAAGCATAGGAGAGGGTTTAACCCCCTTGAACGGACTTCCGCCCATCGTAAGGCCCTTCGCCGAAGCATGATAACGTCCCTTTTTAACCATGAGCGGATTAGAACCACCAAGGCGAAGGCGCTGGAGATCCGGCGCGGTGCGGAAAAGCTTATTACACGGGCCAAGGTGGATTCGGTTCATAACCGCCGCATAGCTTCCAGCCGTCTTTACAGCGAGGGGATAGTGGCTAAGCTTTTTACTGATATTGCCCCGCGGATGAAGGATCGGCCAGGCGGTTATACCCGGATTATCAAGCTTGGACAGCGGGCCGGGGATGCTGCGGAGCTGGTCATTCTGGAACTGGTGGATTACAAGCTGGACACTGAAGGGGCGGACAAAAAGGCCAAAAAAGCCGATAAGGCGGGTTCGGGCAAAAAGCCCCCAAAAAACAATGGCGGAAAGGGCGGAAAAACTGAAAAGCCCAAGGTCGTTGAAAAAGCCTAAAAAGGGGGAAGGAAATGTCAAAAGCGCACAGGGGCAAGGGGATCCGCGCACTGGTATCCCATGGCCGGGGCGAGTGCCCGGTATGCAAGCGAACCAATGTAAAGGTCCTGTATGAGTATGAAAACGGCGAGACAAAGGTAAAGCTGTGCAAAATCTGCCGGGCTGCCGTAAAACACGGCAAGAAAAGCGTTGCTCATGAATGAGCCTTTTTATCAAAAGGGTTTTTGAGAAGGATATTTCCGCCGGATAGAGTTTCTTCCGCCAGTGCCGTTAACCAGGGAATAGTGATGCTTATGCCCCGCAGCCGCAGCAGGTGCTTTTTTGCCAGGTCTGCGGTGTAGCTGTAAAGGGGATAAACCTTAAAACCGGACAAACCGTTTTCGTAGTGGTTTACTACCGGAATAATTCCCGCTTCTTCAATGGTGATTTTTTCGTCACACTGTTTTATCCGCACAAAGGCAATGCCCCCCAACTGGGTAGGGGCCGTGTCCTGTGCGGATATAAAATTCCCCAGTGAATAAAAACAGAGCGTTTTTTGACCGTCGGGGCGGTCCAGGAATTCGTAAGGTTCCAGGACGTGGGGGTGGTGGCCGATAACAAGATCCACCTGGTTATCCGCAAGGAAGCGGCTGAGGCGTTTCTGCCCGCCGCTGACAGTATGCTGGTATTCAACGCCCCAGTGCATGGAAACGATTAGAACATCGCAGAGGGGGCGGAGGGCTTTAATCTCCTTTTCCATGACGGATTCGTTGATAAGGGATACCAGGTAGGGCTTGTCCCTGGGCAGCGGCAGGCCGTTTGTCCCGTAGGTGTAGGAAAGGAACCCCGTTTTTATGCCGTTTTTTTCAATGATAACTTTTTTGCTGTCCCGGTTTTCCTGCGAGCGGTGTATACCCAGGTAGTGAATACCGGGGACCGAATCCCAGTAATCCATTGTCGCGAAAACCGCCCCTTCCCCCTTGTCCATGCTGTGATTCGTGGCGTGGTTGATCACGTCAAACCCGGCGGCCTTTAGCGCGTTCCCGACTTCCTGCGGGGTATTAAACAGGGGGTAGCCGGAGAAGCCGTATACTTCGCCGCCAAGCGGGGTTTCCTGGTTGATAAAGGCAATGTCCGCCGGTTCGACAATCGGCTTTATTTCCGAATAACAGGCGGTGAAATTGTAGCTCTGGGTTTCCCGATTGGGGCGGATCATGACATCGTGAAACAGGTTGTCCCCGGCCGCCACCAGGGAAAGGTAATTCGCCTGGTCCTCTGTGACAGCCTGGTCCTCTGCCGCAGCGGGGGTCTCTGGCGCAACCGGGATTTCCGGGCCGGGCGTCCGGGCCGCGTCCCCGGCTTCGGGTTTTGCTGATTCCTGCGGCCGGCAGGAGCAAAGGGCCAGGGCCGTTGTGACAAGCAAGGCCGCTGCGATGAGCGAGGTTGATGTGATGGGCAGGGCCGGTATGGCGCGTTTTTGTTTCATGGCAGCCGCTTAATCGGCATGGCGTTAATCTGCATGGCGGGCCTCGTTTTGTGACAGTTCCCGTATGCTGTGGACACCGGGGATGCCGCGGATATTTTTGATAAGCCGTCTGAGGGAGTCCGGATATTCGAGCTGCATGGTAAAGAAACCTGTAAGGCGGTTTGCCGTGGTTTCTTCCAGCCGCCCTTCGATAAGGTGGCCCTGGTACTTGCGCACGGCCCCTTCGATTTCGGAAAAAAGGTTGGTCCGGAGTTTGGCCTCTATCTTGAAACGCTTGACGAGGACGGAAAGGGCGTTTTCCCATTCCGCTTCGATCTTCCGTTCCTCAAAATCGGGAATATTGGCAAGGTTGCCGCAGTCCCGCCGATGGATGATGATCCCCCGGCCCCGGGAGATGTAGCCGATGATGGGATCCCCGGTGACCGGACGGCAGCAGCGGGCGAAGCGGATCATCATGTTTTTTTCGTCTTCCACCCGAACCTGGAGGGATTGATCGTTCTGCCGGATTATCCGCTGCGGCGCTTCCCGGGAGGGCGGGGTTTCGCCCGGCTTTTCCGCCGGTTTTTCCGGGCCGGGGGCGGGTTTTTTCCTGGCAACGACGTTTTTTTCGATGATGAGGGAATCGTCGTTTTGTTCCAGCCAGGCGCGGATCTTGCTGCGGGCCTTTGAGGTCTTTACGATCCGCAGCCAGTTGAGATGGGGATGGGCCTGGGGGGATGTAAGGATTTCCACCACCTGGGTATTCCGCAGTTCGGAACTAAGGGGGACGATTGAGCCGTCCGCCTTGGCGCCGATGCAGTGGCTCCCGACGGCGGAGTGAATACTGTAGGCAAAGTCCAGCGGCGTGGCCCCGGCGGGCAGTTCAACGACCTTGCCCATGGGGGTAAAGACATAAATGGAATCCCTAAGTATTTCGCGCCGCAGTTCTTCCAGGAATGTCCGGGAGTCCCGGATGTTTTGTTCCGCCGGTGTGTCCACCGCCCCTCCGGCGGGGCCGGTTGTTCCGGACTCCGGGGGAACGCCGGGGATCCCGGCGGTTTTCCAATCCCGCAAACGGTTCACAATGGAAATATCCACCGGGCGGACCAGTTCCCTGGTGCTGCCCTTTTTGTAAAGCCAATGGCTTGCCACGCCGAATTCGGCAACGTGGTGCATTTCCCGGGTACGGATCTGGATTTCCAGCATCCGTTCCCCGGCTATTCCGGCCGTCCCGGCGCCCCGTTCCCGATCCCGCGCAGGCGGAACAATATCGGTGGTGTGAAGGCTTTGGTAGCCGTTTGATTTTGGCATGGCGATGTAGTCTTTGAAGCGGCCTTCCAGGGGTTTCCAAAGCCGGTGGACCAGGCCCAGCAGGGTGTAGCAGTGTTCAATACTGCCGCAGAGGATACGGATGCCGAAAAGATCGTAGAGGTCCGCGGCGGCCTTGTTGCGCTTGCGCATCTTTTGATAAATCGAGTAAAAGTGCTTGGCCCGGCTGGAAACTTCGATGGGGATTCCCGATTCGGCGGCCTCTCTTTGGAGATCCGCCTGTATCCTGTTCAGGAATTCGTTCCGCTCTTCCCGCTTTTCGGAGACGATCTCCCTGATTTGGTTGTAGGCTTCCCGGTTAAGCCGTTTTAGGGCCAGGTCTTCAAGCTCGTCTTTGATCCAGGATATGCCCAGCCGGTCCGCCAGGGGCGCGTAAACATCGAGACACTCCTGGGCCACCGCTTTTTGCTGAGTCGCGGCTGAGGGATCTGGCTCTGCCAATGGCGCCGCCGACGGCTCTGCCGACGGCAGCGCTGTCGGTTCCGGCCCCGTCGTTGGCGCGGCGGGGCTTCTGTCCAGGTTCCGCATGGTACACAGCCGTTCGGCCAGTTTGATAAAGATGACGCGGATGTCGTCGGCCATGGCAAAGAGCATCTTGCGGATGTTTTCCGCCTCCCGGATGGTTTTGTTCCTGGCCGGTATGCCCCCGGTTTTCCGCACGCCCTCCACAAGCCGGGCGGTGTCCGCCCCGAATTGTTCCGCCAACGGGGTATCGGCGCAGTCCAGGAGCAGGGCGGCGGCGACCGTGTCCCCGTCCAGGTTGATGTCCAGAATGACCGAGGCGATTTCCAGGGCCAAACCGGGGCTGCGGGTTTCCACGAGGGAAAGGGCGGCGTTGATCCTGTCTTGATCCCGCTGGTTGAAACGCGAGACACGGTTTTTGAAGGCTGCGATGCTGGTTTCCATTTTTTTGTTTTACGGCGCGCCGGGCCTGTCTATCGATATCCGCCGATAACCCGTTCCGCACCGGAAAGATCCTTATAGATTTGTATCCCCTTAAAGCCATGTTTTTCAAGTTCATCGCGGACGGGCCCCATAAGGCGTGGTTCCGCTTCCAGCAGGAGGGCGCCCCCGGCGTACAGATGGTCCGGCGCCCCGGCAGCGATGCGGCGGATAAGATCGAGCCCGTCCGCGCCGCCGTCCAGGGCCAGGCGCGGTTCCCTTTTAACTTCGGCGGAAAGGCCCGCGATTTCTGCGGATTTTATGTAGGGGGGGTTGGCGGTGATAAGCTGGAAAGAGCCTGAGATCCGGTCAAAGATGTCGCTTAGGACGAACGTAATGGCGGGGGCTGCACGGCTTGGTTTTTTAAGCTGGGTTAGAAGCCGGGCGGCGTTGCGCCGGGCGATTTTTAGGGCTTCGGGCGAAATATCGGAGGCCTGCATGTCCAGGGCGGGGACACTGTGTTTAAGGGCGATAGCAACGGCCCCCGAACCTGTGCAGAGGTCCAGCGCCGGTATTCGCGGGGAAGGGCCGGGGGGCCGGGAGTCAAGGAACAGGAGGGCCGCCTCTACCAACGTTTCCGTGTCGGGCCGGGGGACCAGGACTGCGGGGCTTACGATAAAGTCCAGGCCCCGGAATTCTTTGCGGCCCAGGATGTAGGCTACACATTCCCCGGCCAGCCTGCGCCGGATCAGTTCTTCAAAACGTTGGCGGGCGCTGTCCGGAATGGGGCTGGGGTAGGCGAGGATAAGCCCCGCGCGGTCAATGCGCAGAACCTCCGCCAGAAGCAGGGAGGCGTCCAAGGCGGCGCTGGCGATACCCCCGGCGGCCAGAAGCCGCGTTCCCTGGGCCTGGGCCGCGTGGACGGTCATGTGTTGCCGCGCCTTTTGTTTAAGACGCGGTGGCCCGCAGCAGTTCTTCCCGTGCGGAAAGTTTAAGGGCGTCGAAGAGTTCTTCTACGTCCCCCTGCATGATTAGGTCCAGCTTGTAGAGGGTAAGGTTGATGCGGTGATCGGTAAGCCGGTTCTGCGGGAAGTTGTAGGTACGGATGCGCTCGGAACGGTCGCCGCTGCCTATTTGGCTTTTCCGGGCTTCCGCCCGCTCGCTGGCGGCTTTTGCCTCTTCCATTTCGTAGATCCGGGCCCGGAGTATCCGCATGGCCTTTGCCTTGTTTTTGATTTGGCTTTTTTCGTCCTGGCAGTGGACTACGAT
>JAISMQ010000222.1 GCA_031276685.1 Treponema sp.
TCGAGGACATCGGTACTCACGTGGACGTAGCCGGAAGCGTCGATTACCGGGCGGGTGGGGTCGAGCTGCCTGGTCAGGTCGTAGATGCCCTGCAGTATGCCGTCCACCTGGGCTTTCCCGGTTTCGTTGAAGGGGCACCAGCCCACGATGGCGGGGTGGTTAAAGTCCCGTTCCACAATTTCCCGCCATTCGGTGGCGAAGGGCAGGTAGGCCTGCTCCCGGTCAATGTTGAGCCCCCAACTGGCGTGTTCGCCCCACACGATGTACCCCAGTTTGTCCGCCCAGTAGAGGAACCGTTCCTCAAAAACCTTCTGATGCAGCCGGGCGCCGTTAAAACCGGCGGCCTGGGACAGCTCTATGTCCTTCCGCAGATCCCCGTCGCTGGGGGCGGTGTAGATGCCGTCGGGGTAGAAGCCCTGATCCAGCACCAGCCGCTGGTAGACGGGCCGCCCGTTAATACAGATCGTGTTGTCCGGAAGGGAAACGGACCTCATGCCGAAGTAGCCCTTTACCCTGTCCTGCCCCCAGGCGATGTCGAGATCGTAGAGGTTGGGCGTTCCCAGATCCCAGAGTACGGGGTTCGGGATGGGGAGGACGAGACAGGCGGCGTTTCCCGGCACCCGGGCGGAAGCGCGGCAGATCTCCCGGCCCTCAAAGGACACGGCGGCCTCCACAGGCGGAGCTTCGCCGCCCGCGGCCCCGGCAAGCTGTACCGTCAGCAGTGCGCGGCCGTTTTCCGGGTCCGGTATGATACGGTAGTTTTTTATGTACTGGTCCGGGACGTATTCAAGCCAGACGGTCTGCCAGATCCCGGTAGTCCGGGTATAGAGGCAGCCGTAGGATTCGTAGCGGTCGGACTGCTTGCCCCGGGGCTGGTTGGCGCTGCGGACATCGTCCTCGGCGCAGAGTACCAGGGTGTTTGCCCCTTCTGCGGCCAGATGGCTTATGTCCAGCGTAAAGGAGACGTAGCCGCCGGAATGGGTCCCGGCAAGCTTCCCGTTTACATATACGGTCGCTTTGTAGTCCACCGCGCCGAAGTGGAGGAGTACCCGGCCCGCCAGCCGCCCTTTGGGCAGGGCAAAAGATCGGCGGTACCAGACCGCCGGCATAAAGTCTTTGTGCCCAATCCCCGACAGTTTTGATTCTGGGCAGAAGGGGACGGTAATGCGCTGGGAAAAATTGCCCGATTCGTAAAGCTTCCGTTCAAAGCCGCTTTTTCCGTAATCAATCTCGAATTCCCAGGAACCGTTTAAGGATTCCCAGTCTTTCCTGACCATCTGGGGCCTTGGATGTTCGGGCCTCGGTATATCTGCCATAGCTACACTCCTTGTCGTATAGATTGGTCCACTATACCCGGGGCCGGGGGATTTACCAAGGGGGCGTAGCCGCGCAGCAATACTGTCGTTAAGGGCGGGTTTTGCCCCGGAGGGCCCTGGGGCCGAAGAGCGCTTGGGCAAAGGCCAGAAAGTAATCCGGCGGCGGCGCTTCCAGGGGGGGGAGGGGGCCGGCCCCGGTGAGTTTCCAGGCGTGGAGCAGGAACGGGGGCGCGGGGCCTGGCGGCTTAAACGGGCCAGGCAGGGGCGGGTCAGGCAGGGGCCGGCCGCCGTACACGGAATCCCCGGCCAGGGGGTGGCCGTGGAACGCGGCCTGGGCGCGGATCTGGTGGCGGCGTCCGGTTTCGGGTTCCAGGAGGAGGAGGGTACAGCCGCCCGCGCATCCGTCTTTCCCGCCGGGGTACCAGGCCAGCGGGGTATACCCGGTACGGGCCGTTTTCCCGCCTGCCGCCACTTCGGTTTGGCGCTTTTCGCGGTCCCGGAGCAGGGGATCTTCCCAGCGCCCCGGCAGGTCTACGCGGCCTTCCACCAGCGCCAGGTACTGTTTGCGGATCTTCCCCTCGCGCAAAAGGGCGCTGAAGCGCCGGGCCCCGGCAAGGCTTGCGGAAAAGACCACGATGCCGCTGGTGGGCTGGTCCAGGCGGTGGAGGGGGCCGGGGCGGAACGAGAGGGAGGGGGGCAGCCTGGGGGCCAGGTAGGCCCGTACCAGGGCGTCCAGGCTGCCGGCCGGCCCGTGGACCGGGACGCCGGCCGCTTTGTTGATGGCCAGAAGGTCGGGGCTTTCGTAGAGGATCGCCAGCGCGCCCGGCGCCGTTCGCGCCCCGCCCTGTGCCCCCGGCCCGGCGCTTGGCCCGGTTTCCTGTGCTGCGGGAACGGCGATCTCCTGCCCGGCGCGGACGCGGAAGGCGGCGTCCCGGGGCCGCTTGTCAACGAGGACCCTGCCTTCCCGGAGCAGGCGGTGGATCCGCGAGAGGGGGACATCGGGCAGGGCCTTCCGCAGCACCCGGTCCAGGCGGCGGCCCCCGTCGTCCGCCCCGGCGGACAGAATTGTCATAGCCACTAAACCGATATATCATGGCTTGTCCGCAGGGGGAAGGGGCCGGAAGGCGGCCCTGCGGAAAAACTGAGGGGAGTGTTGACGATGATCGGTCTCTTAAAGATGCTGCGGCGCGGGCGCTACGTGCTTACCCTTGACGGTGACGAGACGGCCAGGGTAAAAAAGGCTTTTTCCATCGATGAAGGCGAGACTATTCAGATTGTGCTGGACGATTCCCCCTTCAAAAACCTTACACAGTGCGTGGTGTTTACGGATAAAACGATCTACTGGAATACCGGAAAGGCCCAGGGCGAGCAGCGCAGCGGGGAGACGGTCATTACTACCCGGGGCCCCGGTTCTGTTACGGCGGAAAACCTGAAAACCGCGTCGGTCTTTGTGCGGAACACCAGCGGCGGCGCGGCGATCCACATTATCGGCGCGGACAAACAGATCCGGCTTACCCTAAAATGGTTCGAGAACGATGAGGCGTTAAAACTGCTGTTTTACTACTACCTTTCGCGCTTCGTCTCCGACTACAGCCCGGATTACCCGGCGAATGAGGAACAGTACAAGCGGCACCTTAAGGAGTACCGGGGGAAAAGCGTCAGCGTTATTCCCCTTGTGTACGATATTTTTAACCACGCGGTTATCGGTACGCTGCTGCTCAACCTGCTCATGCCCAGGTTTGCGGGCGGGCGGAGTTTCGCGGCGCCCGAACGGATCATCTTTTTTTCCGTGGCGGTAAAGCTTTTGGGAATTGTATTCCGGTACCGGAAATCGGCGTACATGAACAGCCTGCTTATCATCGCCGTTTCCTGCTTTACAATAGCGCCCGATATGCTCCCCCGGATCGACCGCTCCCTGCTTACGCTGGTCTACGCCGCCCTGAGTACCCTGTTCAGCGCGTTCGACTTTGACCGGGTCTTCAAATACCTGGTCTTCGCGCTGGCCGTCGCGGCGGCGGCGGCCCTGTGCCTCCAGCTTTTTTACCTGGGGCCCCTGTTGTAGCCCGGATTCCGCCGGGCGGTTTCCTACTCGTACTCCACCACGTTTACCTGGCGCAGCAGAAATTCCCGTTCTTCCGGCTTCCCCTTGACAAGCTGGGACGCGGAGACGATGGAGATCCACTTTTCCACGTACTGGCGGGCGGTGTCGCTTTTTTTGCAGAACAGGGCAAGGTACTTTTCCGCGATATCCGCCCCGGCGGGGAACAGGTCCCGGTAAAAGGTGAAGATAAGCCAGGTTTGGGCGGCGTCTGCGGAGGCGTTCCCCTGCGATGCGTGGGACCAGTCGATGATGTAGGCTTCGTCGCTGCCGGTGATCACGATGTTGCTGGGGGCGAAGTCCCCATGGCAGAGTTTGGTATGCCGGGGCATGCTGTCCAGCCGGGTGTGGAGTTCGTAGCGGGTGGTGGCGTCCAGGCCGCTTGCGCGGATCTTCCGGTGCATCTTGTCGGTGAGTACCGGAAGCCTCGTGGCGCTGTAGCGGTGCATTTCCAGCTGGATGTCCACAAAGCGGCCAAGAAATTCGTCAAGGCGGCCCGGCTCCCGTTTCATCAGGTCGAACAGGGTGGTCCCCTCGATGTACTCCCAGCTTAGGGCCCATTTGCCGTCAATTTTGCTAACCCCGGCAATTTTGGGCACCTTAAGCCGGGTTTCCCCGACGGCGGCAAGGTTCAGGGCTTCGTTGAACACGTCGGAAGCGGGGTATTCCGGCCCCATTACCTTGTAGACCTTGCCGTCTTCCAGGTAGATCGTCTTGCTGGGACCTTCCACAATAACCGTTCTGCTCATTTGGCGGCCTCCCCGTAGTAGGCGTTAAGGTACATTTGCCTGATTTCCCCGATCAAAGGGTAGCGGGGGTTGGAGCCCGTACACTGATCGTCAAAGGCCATCTCGCTCATGCGGTCAAGGTCCTTAAGGAAATCCTTTTCATCGATGCCGTAATCCCTGATGGTTTTTTTTATGCCCACCTGCTCTTTGAGCTGGTCGACGGCGGCGATAAGGCGTTCCAGTTTTTCCTCGTCGGTACTCCCCCCCAGCCCCAGCGCGCCGGCGATTTCCGCGTAGCGGGCAAGGGTACGGGGGTGGTCGTACTGGGAGAAGGCCCCCATCTTGGTTGGGACCTCCGCGGCGTTGAAGCGGAGTACCTCGCCGATCATCAGGGCGTTGGCGATGCCGTGGGGCAGGTGGTGGAAGGCCCCCAGCTTGTGGGCCATGGAATGGCAGACCCCCAGGAAGGCGTTGGCAAATGCCATGCCCGCTATTGTGGCGGCGTTTGCCATTTTTTCCCTGGCCTCCGGGTCCTCCGCCCCCAGGTCGTAGGCGCTGGGCAGGTACTGGAAGATCAGCTTCATGGCCTGAATGGCAAGGCCGTCGGTAAATTCGGTGGCCATGACCGATGCGTAGGCTTCCAGGGCGTGGGTTAGGGCGTCAACGCCGCTGGCGCTGGTAAGGGATTTGGGGGCGCCCATCTGGAGGTTCGCGTCCACAATGGCCATGTCGGGCAGCAGTTCGTAGTCCGCCAGCGGGTACTTTATGCCCGTCTCCTCGTCGGTGATCACCGCGAAGGGGGTTACCTCGCTCCCCGTGCCCGCCGACGTTGGGACGGCGATAAAATAGGCCTTTTCCCCCATTTTGGGGAACTGGTAGATCCGCTTTCTGATATCCATAAAGCGCGCCGCCATGTCCTGAAAATTCGCCCGGGGGTGTTCGTAGAGGACCCACATGATCTTAGCCGCGTCCATCGCCGATCCGCCGCCCAGGGCGATGATCACATCGGGCCCGAACAGGCCCATCCGCGCCGCCCCCTTTCTGGCGCAGGCCAGGGTGGGATCGGGTTCTACGTCAAAAAAAGTCTCGTGGACAATCCCCATCTGATCGAGCTGTTCCGCAAGCGCCGCAGTATGGCCGTTTTTGTAGAGAAAGTTATCGGTGACGATAAAGGCCCGTTTCCTGTCCAGGCGGCTTTTCAGCTCGTCCAGGGCGACCGGGAGGCAGCCCCTTTTTAGGTATATTTTTTCCGGCGAGCGGAACCAGAGCATGTTTTCCCTCCTTTCCGCCACAGTTTTGATGTTGAGCAGGTGCTTGACCCCGACGTTTTCGGCAACCGAATTGCCCCCCCAGGTACCGCAGCCCAGCGTCAGGGAGGGGGCCAGCTTAAAGTTGTACAGGTCCCCGATGCCCCCGTGGGAGGAGGGGGTGTTTACGATAATGCGGCAGGTCTTCATCCGCAGGGAAAATTCTTCCAGCTTGGCCTTTTCCGAAACCGGGTCCAGGTACACGCTGGCGGTATGGCCGTAGCCCCCGTCCCGGATAAGGGGTTCCGCCTTGTCCAGCGCGTCCTTCCAGTCCGCGGCCCGGTACATGGCCAGCACGGGGGAAAGCTTTTCGTGGGCGAATTCCTCGCCGACATCCACGCTGCTTACCTCGCCTATCAGTATTTTTGTCGCCGCGGGCACCTCGATCCCCGCCAGCGCGGCGATTGTTACGGCGCTTTGCCCCACAATTTTGGCGTTCAGCGCGCCGTTGACCAGGATGGTCTTCCGCAGTTTTTCGGTTTCCCCCGGATCGAGGAACCGGCAGCCCCGGTAGGCGAATTCCAGCCTTACCTGGTCGTAAATGTCGTCCAGGGCGATGACCGACTGCTCGCTGGCGCAGATCATGCCGTTGTCAAAAGTTTTGGAAAGGATGATGGAGCTTACCGCCGATTTAATATCCGCGCTGGAATCGATAATGGCCGGAACGTTCCCGGAACCGACCCCTATGGCGGGCTTGCCGGACGAATAGGCGGCCTTGACCATGCCGGGCCCGCCGGTGGCCAGGATAAGGTCCGCCTCTTTCATGACCATGTTGGTAAGTTCCAGGCTGGGCTCGTCTATCCAGCCGATAAGGCCCGGCGGCGCCCCCGCGTCTACCGCCGCCTTAAGGACGATCCGGGCCGCCTCGTTTGTGCTGTTTTTGGCGCGGGGATGGGGGGAGATGATGATCCCGTTCCGGGTTTTAAGGCACAGCAGGCATTTGAAGATAGCCGTGGATGTCGGGTTGGTGGTGGGGATAACCGCCGCGACCACGCCGACGGGCTCCGCGATCTTTTTGATCCCGAAAACCGGGTCTTCCTCGATGACCCCGCAGGTTTTGGAATCCTTGTAAGCGTTATAAATGTACTCTGCGGCGTAGTGGTTTTTGATTACCTTGTCTTCCACCACCCCCATGCCGGTTTCTTCCACCGCCATCTTGGCCAGGGTGATCCGGGCCCGGCTTGCCGCCTGCGCGGCGGCACAGAAGACCGAATCCGCCTGCTCCTGGGAAAATGTTCCGTATTTTTCCTGGGCTTTCCGTATTTCGCCAAGGGCCTGCCCCAGGCTTTCCAGGTCTTTTACCGGCGCGCGCGCCCTTGTTTGTGCCATATCCATAATGCTCCGTTACTGCCAGCCTATGCTTACCCTGTGGAAATATCAATACCGCCGCCGTGCCGAACTTTATATACTTGAAATTATTATACTTTGGAGTATACTAATTGCATGAGTGACGGAATTTCCGGCGGGGTTTCCGGCCCCCGCTTCACGGACCGGGCGGCGGAGCTGGCCTTTTTGGAAGAACAGCGGCGGCGGGAGCGGGCTTCGTTTGTCGTCGTGTACGGCAGGCGCCGGATTGGAAAGACCGCCCTTATTTCGCGCTTTCTTTCGGGCAAACGGGGGCTTTACTTCCTCGCCACCGAGGAAAGCGAGGCCCAGAACCGCGCGGCTTTCCGGGCGCTTGCGGCGGGGTTTCTGGGGAACGAACTGCTGGCCCTGTCGAACGCGGCGGACTGGGAGCTTGTTTTCAAAGCCCTGTGCGAAGCTGCGGGGAACGGGCAGGAACGGCTGATCATCGTCATGGACGAATTCCAGAATCTGGCGCGGGCGAATTCCGCGTTTCCCTCGGTCCTGCAAAAAATATGGGATTCCTCCCTTTCCGGCAAGAATACCATGCTTATACTCTGCGGTTCTTCGGTATCCATGATGGAACGCGCGGTCCTCTCCTACGGCAGCCCCCTGTACGGCAGGCGCACGGGGCAGATCCGGCTGGAGCAGATTCCCTTTTCGTACTACGGCGCCTTTTTCCCCGGCAAGGACGAGCGGGAACTGGCGGAGCGCTACGCGGTGACCGGGGGGGTCCCCAAGTACATTGAATTTTTCGAAGGGGGGAATCTGTACCGGGAGATACAAAAAAACATGCTTACCACTTCGGGTTTTCTTTACGACGAGCCGGCATTCCTGCTGCGGATGGAAGTATCGGAAATAGGCAGTTATTTTTCGCTTATCAAGGTTATAGCGGCGGGGAACCGCAAACTGTCCCACATAGCCGCGGCGCTGGAATGTAAGCAGTCGGGCGTCACAAAATATTTGAACACCCTTGTTACCCTGGGGATTCTGGAACGGGAAGTCCCGGTAACGGAGGAAAACCCGGAAAAAAGCAGGAGGGGCCTGTACCGCATAAAGGACAATTTCCTGCGGTTCTGGTTCAGG
>JAISMQ010000241.1 GCA_031276685.1 Treponema sp.
GCGTGGTCCCCCAGCGGGCGGATCGTTATTTCGGTTTCCCGGTTCGTCCGGATCACCTTGGGGTATAGGCCGTAGTTGGTAAGATCGGTTTTCATCCGAGGCTCCTCCGGCAGCCGCCGTGCAGTGGCGTCCGCCGTTTTCCAGACTACTGTGTATCCGGCGGCCTGGCAATGGGAAATTGCATTGCGGACAGCGTTGGCGCTATAAATAAAAATAGGGCTGGATTCGCCGCCGGATTACAGGTAAGATAAAAAGGTGGATACCACAGACGATTCCGGCGGGGCCGGGCCTTCGGACAAATCCCCGGCCTATACGATCAAGCAGGTCTCGGAAAAGACATCCCTTCCCCAGCACGTACTCCGGTACTACGAAAGCGAAGGGCTCCTCCCCGGCGTCGCCCGCAACCGCAGCGGGGTCCGCCGCTATTCGGAAAGCGATCTTGAAGGGCTGGCCCTTGTCTGCTGCCTTAAAAACACGGGGATGAGCATCAAGCAGATACAGAATTTTGTGGAACTCAGCCTGGAGGGCGACGGGACCCTCAAGCAGCGCTGCGAACTGCTGCGGGAGCATAAACAGCATGTGGAAGATCAGATCCAGGAAATGCGGAAGCATCTGGAAAAGGTAACCGGGAAGATCGATTACTTTACCCGGCAGTACGAAAAATACACGGGGACCCCCTGATGGATCTGTCCCTTATCGGTTACGACCCTGCGGGGGCGTGGATCCGGAACGAAGACACCGTAGACGGGCTGCTGCGCCACAGGAACCCTGCGGGGCTTACCTGGATCAACATGAGCGGTCTTGACAAGGCCGCCGAGATAAACCGCCTGGCGGAGATTTTCAATATCCACCCCCTGACGGTGGAGGATATTCTGGACACCGGGCACCGCCCCAAGGTGGAGGAATTTGACGATTACCTGTTTGTCGTTCTAAAGTCCATCGGGGTGGGGGCGGCCCGGCGCGACGGGGAACTGGACCTTGAGCAGATCGCCCTGGTGATCACCGAAAACACGGTGATAAGTTTTCAGGAAAAACCCGGCGATTATTTTGACGGCGTCAGAAAGCGGATCCTCAACAACGCGGGCAGAATCCGCCGTATGGGGACCGTGTACCTTGCCTGGGCCATTATGGACGCGGTGGTGGACAGGTACATTGTTGTTCTGGACGCCATTGGCGCGGGGATAGAGGAATTTGAAGAACGCGCCATGGACGAAAAGGACCAGGACATCATTCCCGACATTCAGCGGCTAAAGCAGAACCTGCTGCGGATCAGGCGGATGGTCTGGCCCCTGCGGGAGAATATCCAGATCATGGGGCGCCTTGAATCCGGGTGGATCCCGGCGGAACTGGCCCCGTTCTTCAAGGACCTGCACGACAACGTGGTGCAGGCTGTGGACAGCGTGGAAACCTACCGGGAGCTTATCGCCGGGGTTATCGAGGTGAACCTTTCCACCATATCGAACCGGATGAACAACGTCATGAAGGTGCTTACCATCATCTCCACAATTTTTATCCCCCTTACCTTTATTGTTGGGGTGTACGGGATGAATTTTAAGTACATGCCGGAACTTGAGTTCCCCCTGGCCTATCCCATCGCCTGGGCGGTGATGCTCCTTATTGCCCTGGGGATGCTGGTGTTTTTTAAGATCCGCCGCTGGCTGTGACGCGAAGAACGGCCGCTCCGTCATGATCTACCCCGTAACCGAAGAATCCCTGCGCCTCGCGGCGGCGGCTATCCGCGCGGGGGAGCTTGCCGCCTTTCCCACGGAGACGGTCTACGGCCTGGGCGGGGACGCCTTTAATCCCCGCGCCCTGGCGAAGATCTTCCAGGTTAAAGGCCGCCCCCGCTTTGACCCGCTGATCGTTCACATCGCTCGCCTTGAATCCCTGGAAGATGTGGCGGATCTTTCCGCCCTTGGCCCGCAGGCGCGGGAACACGCGGCCCGGCTTGCGGCGGAATTCTGGCCCGGCCCCCTGACCCTGGTCCTGCCCAAGCGGGCATCGGTTCCGGATCTTGCCACCAGCGGGCTTGCCACCGTGGCGGTCCGCTTCCCCTCCCACCCCGCCGCCCGGGAGCTAATCCGGCTTTCCACCGGCGCCGTGGCGGCCCCCAGCGCCAACAGGTTCGGCTGCCTTTCCCCCACCAGGGCGGAGCATGTGGCGGAGCAGTTGGGGGACCGCCTGGGGATCATCCTGGACGGCGGGCCCGCCGCCGTGGGGGTAGAGTCCACGGTCCTGGACATGACCGCCGCCCGGCCCCGGATACTGCGCCCGGGCGGCCTTTCCCGCGCGCGGCTCGAGGCCCTCCTGGGCCCCCTGCCCGGCCCCGGGGAAACGCCCGGCGAACTATGTTCGCCTGGCGAGCTTCGCTCGCCAGGACTCCTCCCCGGCCACTACGCGCCCCGGACCCCCCTGTGCCTCCACGGGCGGCGGGAGATGGCCGCCCTGCCGTACCGGGAAGACGAGGCCTACCTTTTTTTTAGCCGTTCTTCCCGCGAATCGTGGGGGATGCCTGGCGCTGTGGAAGTTCTGTCGGACGCGGGGGACAGCGTGGAGGCGGCTGCCAATCTTTTTGACGCCCTCCACCGGCTGGACAGGCTTGGCCTCCGCCGTATCCACGCGGAAGCGGCCCCCCCGGAGCTTCTGGGGGAGGCCATCAACGACCGCCTGGGCCGTGCGGCCGCAGGGGTTTTGAAACCGGCGCTGCCTTAAAAAAACGTATGCTCGATCACAATTTTTATGCCAATGATAATAAGAACCGCCCCGCCGGCAAATTCCGCCTTTGATCTGAACCGTGCTCCAAAGACATTGCCGATAATTACCCCGCCCATCGCAATAAAAAATGTGACCGGGCCGGTTATCAATATCGCCGTGTATATGTTGACCTTGAAAAAGGCGAAGGTCGTGCCTACGGCCAGCGCGTCAATGCTGGTGGCGACGGCTAAAACAAGCATTTTGACAAATCCAAAAGAATTTTTATCGGGTTTTTTCCTTTCATTTTCTTTTGACAGGCTGTCCTTTATCATTTTCCCGCCGATAAATCCAAGCAGCGCAAAGGCGATCCAATGATCCAGATTTTCGAATTTGTCCACAAAGAAGATCCCTGCGGCATATCCTATGGCCGGCATCAGGGACTGGAAAAAACCGAAATACACGCCGGGGATCATTATGTCCGTTAATTTTGGCTTTTCTACGGACAAACCCAGCGTAATTGACACGGCAAACGCGTCCATTGCCAGCCCTATGGCAATGAAGACAATTTCCGCCAAACCCATGTAACGTACCTCTCTCTGTATAGCGCCCCGCTGGTTTTAATCAGCCCCTTAATTTACTATAGTTGAAAGCGCCAGCCAAGCGGGGATGGCCGGAGGACGGTATGGGCGAAACGGAGAACAAGCAGAAGATCCCCCGTGGTTTTTTTGTTTTCCTGGGTGTATTTTTTATCGCGACGGCCGTACTCTGCCTGTTTTTCTGGCCGTTTATGCAAAAATTCCGCGATCCGGCGTACCGGGAGGGCTTTAGCCGCTGGGTACGGTCGCAGGGGCTAAGGGGGGTCCTCGTCCTGTCCGGCATCCAGATCCTGCAGATCGTCGTGGCGGTGATCCCCGGGGAGCCGGTGGAGTTTATCGCCGGGGCCGCCTATGGGGCCTTTTACGGGCTCGCCCTCTGCCTTGCCGGCTGCGCGGCCGCCTCGTCGTTTGTATTCGTCATGGTAAAAAAATCCGGCCTCCCCCTGATTATCCGCTTTTTCGGGCGGGAAAAGCTGGACAGGTACGTTTTCCTCCGGGACACCAAAAAAACCGCCCTGGCGGTTTTTATCCTCTTCCTTATCCCCGGCACCCCCAAGGACATGCTTTCCTACATCGTCCCGCTCAGCGGCCTTAAGCTGCGGGCCTTTGTCGCGATCTCGGCCTTCGCCCGGATTCCCTCGATACTTAGTTCCACCATCATGGGGGATTCCGTTATAAAGGGGAATTGGGGCGTGTTTTTGCTGATCTTCTCGCTTGTCGCCGCCATAGGCCTGTCGGGGCTCCTGTTTACCAACCGGATCCTCGCTTTTATGAGGCGGCGGCAAAAAACCGAGTAAGGGCTACCCGGGTGTATATAAAGTCAAGGCCCTGCGGTTACACCGTGTCCCGCTTGATCTTTTTCGTCGTGGTCATCTCCATGGCTTCGTCCAGGATGACAACCCTCTCGATCTTCTGGTAGGAGAGGAGCCGCTGGTTTACCTCCGCGACGATCTTTTCGATGCGGGCTTTGATCGCGTCCTTGTCCGCCGGGGCCGGATCCTTAAAGGCGTCGGCGTTGGGGTAGACCAGGGCCTCGATGCCCTCGATCTTCAGCTTCTTGTCCCGCGTAAAAGGGCGGATCAGGATCTGGTCGATTTCGTCAAAGAGCTGGAATTCATTTTCGATCTCCTCGGGGTAAACGTTCTTCCCCCCTTCGGTAACGATCAGGTTCTTGGCGCGGCCCGTAAGGTACAGGTAGTTTTCCTCGTCCAGGTAGCCCAGGTCCCCGGTTTTTAGATAGCCGTCGGGGGTAAAGACGGCGGCGGTTTCTTCGGGCATCTCGTAGTAGCCCTTCATTACCATGGGGCCCTTGACGATAACCTCCCCGATGCCCCGCTCGTCGGGGTTGAGGATCTTCATGTCCGCCTGGGGGACCACCTTGCCCACGCTGGTTTCCTTGTAATGGGTGATGGGGTTCAGGTTGATGATGGGGCTGGTTTCCGTAAGGCCGTAGCCCTGGACAAAGTCTATGCCCAACTGGTTGTACTTTCTGAACACGCTGGGGGCCAGGGGGCCGCCGCCGCAGATACAGATCCGCAGGGTAGAAAGGGAAGCCTGCTCCAGCACCGCGCCGAAGATCTTCTTGCCGGGGTTTACCTTGAAGACCTTCTTGACAAAGCCGGACAGGCCCATAAGGGCGCAGATGGCCCCGTACACAAGGGGCCCCTTGGCCCGGATACCCCGGAGTATCCCCGCCAGGAGCTTGTTGAAAAGCATGGGGACCCCCAGAAGCATGGTGATCTTCCCCATTTTCAGTTCCTTTAGGATCACCGGCGTTACCATCTTCTTGCCAAACACCACCTCCGCCCCGGTGGAGATGGTTTCGATAAAGACCGCCAGCATGGTGTAGGCGTGGTGCAGGGGCAGCAAGGCGTAAAACACGTCGGTGGGGAATACGGGGAAGGGGACGCCCTGGGCCAGGTAGCAGTCGGAAACCAGGTTTTGATGGGTCAGCATGACCCCCTTGGGGCTTCCCATCGTGCCGGAGGTAAACAGAATCGCCGCCAGATCCTCTTCCCGGGCCTTCTCAATCTCCGCCGCCGGCCCGTCCAGGTCGTAGACGTAGGTCCCAATTCCCTTTTTCAGGGAGACCAGCGTTCCCGGCAGCCCCAGGCTTTCGTAGTGTTCGTATTTTTCCTCGTCCACAAAAAGAATCTTTGCCCCGGAGGTCGTTATCAGCAGGTCCGATTCATCGTTTTTTATCTGGTAGTTAACCGGAACCACCGTGGCCCCGGCGAAAAGGACGCCCAGGTAGGCCACGGCCCATTCGGGGGAATTTTTCCCCGTCACCGCCACCTTGTCGCCCCGGCGGATACCCCTGGCGTGAAGCCAGCGGGCCGCCGCCTCGATAAGCTTAAGGGATTCGTTGTAGCTAAGGCTGATTCTATCGGGTTCGTAGACCGTAAAACAGGGCCGCTCCCCAAAGCGGGAAACGGTGATCCGGTACATCTCCGGCAGGGTGGGCCACTGGCCCTTGAAGTCCTTCCCGCGGTAATCGTCCAAAAAAGCCCAGGGTATAAATTCACTGCTCATGGGTTTCCTCCACACCGAATTAAAGCGCAGGGCCGTTTCAAAACAGCGAATTTTGAAACAGCCCATAACCCTTAGAGTTTGGACCCGGCACAGGGGGAAAGGTTGCGGGTCCGGCGATGCTTATTTTTTTACGGGCAGCAGCGGCCAGGGCCCCGTCTCTTCGCCCAGGCGCTGCGGCAGCGCAGCGGAAATCGCCTCATGGCCCGCAAGGTAGGAGCCGGGGAGGAAGACTATCGGGACTACGCGATC
>JAISMQ010000061.1 GCA_031276685.1 Treponema sp.
CGCCGGCTCTGCGAAAAACAGGACCTGCTCGAAATTTCCGGCGTGGACATCAACACCCCCCGGCAGGTTTTTCAGTGCCCGGAAATCCGCAAGGACGAGTTCAAATTTTTGACGGACACTACCTGGGCCCTGGCCGCCCACGAGCAGCTCGCCGCCGCCGATCCCTCGCGGGGCCTGTTCAACCCGAACGATCCCCTGGCGGGGAAACCCCTGGCTGAACGGATTGCGGCGTTTGCTGAAATTGGAAGGAGAAAGCAATGAAGCCCGAAGCATTTTTCGCGCCTCTGATACGGGGCGCGATCATCGAACAGACCGGCGGCCCCTGGACGGTCGCCTATGAAACCGGCGGCAAAGCCGATGGCGGCGCGGCGGACCGTACTGGCGGCTCTGCCGTCTGCATTGATTACGCCGGGGACGCCGGCGATGAACAGGCCGCCGCCGAACAGATCCGGGCCGCCTTTGCCGCGAGCGGTTCTGCGCGGAACAACAAAATACCCACGCGGGTAAAAATTACAAGCGGCGGGAACAGTTACGTTTACCTTACCGCGCCGGATTACGCCGGAATTGACCGCGCCCGCAGCGATAGCCGCACGGATGCATGGGACGCGCCCGGCGCCAGGGAAAAATCCGGCGCTGCGGACTTCGCCGCTTCCCGCGCCGCAGTGATAAAGAACCGCGCCGCGCTGATCACGGGCGGTGCCCAGGGCTTTGGCGAAGAAATTGTCCGGGGCCTTGCCTCGGCGGGCGCGCTGGTGTTCATCGCCGATCTCAACAAGGCCGGCGCCGAAAAACTCGCCGCCGGCCTTAACGGGGAATACGGCAGGACCATCGCCTTCCCGGTGGAAGTCAACGTTGCCGACGAAGCTTCGGTACAGAACATGGCGGAAACCATCGCCCTTACCACGGGCGGCCTGGATCTCTGCGTCAGCAACGCGGGGGTTCTAAGGGCGGCGTCCATTCTGGAACAGGACATTGCCTCGTTCAAGTTCGTTACCGACATCAACTACACCGCGTTCGCCATTGTAACAAAACACTGCGGCCTGCTTATGAAGGCCCAGCACGCCGCCGCCCCCTCGTGGACCGCCGACATTATCCAGATCAACTCCAAATCGGGGCTGGACGGCTCCAACAAAAACGGTTCCTACGCGGGCAGCAAATTCGGCGGCATAGGGCTGGTGCAGAGTTTTGCCAAGGAACTGGTGGAATACAACATCAAGGTAAACGCCGTATGCCCCGGCAACTTTTTTGACGGCCCCCTGTGGTCGGACCCGACGAAGGGGCTTTTTGTGCAGTACCTGAACACCGGCAAGGTGCCGGGCGCAAAAACCATAGCCGATGTAAAGGCGTTTTACGAATCCAAAGTTCCCATGGGAAGGGGCTGCACCGGGCCCGACGTGATCCGGGCCGTGCTTTACCTTGTGGAGCAGATCTACGAAACCGGCCAGGCGTTGCCCGTTACCGGCGGGCAAGTTATGCTGAGCTAGGAGCCTGATTTCACAAGGTACCAGCAGGCTTTTCCGAAACTTCGGTTTTTGGGAAAAGCTCAAAATTGTAATTTTGGAGTGAACTATGAAAACCAAAGCGGTGCGTATCTACGGAACCAACGATCTCAGGCTTGAGGAGTTTGAGCTTCCCCGGATCGGGGACGACGAGATCCTGGCGCGGGTTATTTCCGATTCGATCTGCATGTCCAGCCACAAACTTGCCATGCAGGGGAACAAGCACAAGCGGGTGCGGCAGGATCTGGCCGCGTGTCCCATTATCATCGGTCATGAATTCTGCGGGGAACTGGTGGAAGTAGGCGCCACATGGAAAAGCCAGTTCAAGGCCGGCGACAAATTCGCCATTCAGCCCGCCCTTAACGCGCCCGGCGAGGACGGCAAAGCCACGCTGTGGTCGCCGGGCTATTCGTACCAGCACATAGGCGGCGATGCCACGTACATCATCATCCCAAAGGAAGTTATGGAGATGGGCTGCCTGCTGGAATACAACGCCGACAGCTTTTACCTTGGCTCCCTTGCGGAACCCATATCCTGCATAGTCGGCGCGTACCATGCCCAGTACCACACGCGGGGCGGCTCGTATGCCCACCAGATGGGAATTGCCGAGGGAGGTTCCCTTGCCCTTCTGGCTGCGGCAGGCCCCATGGGGCTGGGCGCCATTGACTACGCCGTACACAACCCCCGGAAACCGAAGCTTCTGGTGGTAACCGACATCGATGACGCGCGGCTCAGGCGGGCGGCTTCGATTTTCAGCCCTGCGGAAGCGGCGAAATTCGGCGTAAGGCTGGAATACGTGAACACCGGGAACATGACCGATCCGGCGGCCGGCTTACGGGAACTGAACGGCGGCAAACTCTACGATGATGTTTTTGTTTTCGCGCCCGTGAAGCCCGTTGTCGAGATGGGCGACAAGCTTCTGGGCGGCGACGGCTGCCTTAACTTCTTCGCGGGCCCTACCGATCCGGCCTTTTCGGTTACGTTCAACTTCTACAACGTACACTACGAATCCCACCACATCGTGGGAACCTCCGGCGGCAACACCGATGACCTTAAAGAGTCCATCGCTATGATGGCCGCGAAACAGATCAACCCTTCGGCGCTGGTCACCCACGTGGGCGGCCTTAACACGGTTCCCGAAACCACCATCAACCTGGACAAGATCCCCGGCGGCAAAAAACTTATCTACACCCACAAGAACCTCCCCCTTACGGCCATCGCGGACTTTGCCGAAAAGGGGAAAACCGATCCGTTCTGGAAAACCCTGGCCGACATAACCGCGCAGAGCAAGCAACTGTGGTGCAAAGAGGCGGAAGATTACCTGTTAAAAAACGCGCCTGGAATTTAAAACGCGAAGCCCCGGACTGCGTCCGGGGCCCACGTTATTCGTTCTTTATCAACTCTGACTGAACAAGCGCCCGTTATCCCCGCAGCACCGTTACCGCGCCTACCCGCGCCCAGCCAAGGCGCTCCTCCCAGGGCTTCCCGCGCGCCTCCCCCCGCCTGTCGAAGATCAGCAGGTACGCAGGGGCCTCCGGCGCCTTGCTGTCCCGGTACTTCGCTACCTGCTCAAGCCCGCGCGCCTGCACCTGCTCGGGACTCTGCC